>JAGQYY010000009.1 GCA_020435825.1 Aequorivita sp. | reverse complement strand
AATTTCGGTTCATAAATTATAGCCTGGTTGTAATCCTAGCGTTTGTGGGAGTAAAAATGATTCTTTCTCACAACATGGAAATTCCAGAGTGGCTATCTCTCAGCGTTATTGGTGTTTCGCTTGCTGGTGGAATTATTGCCTCCCTACTTATCCCCGACCCTAACCCGCAGCCCGCAGAGGAAGATTAATTTCACAAAATCCCCTTAAAAGTTTGGAATGGTTTTTTGCCTATCGTATCTTTAAAATTCATAACCAAATTTAACAGAATATGAATATAAATTTTGAGTATCACGAAGTGGCGGCGAGCCAAAGATTGGAAACTTTTGTTACTGAAAAACTAAATAAACTTGAAAATAAATATGACTCAATTGTAGGTGCTGATGTATATTTTAAAAAAGAAAACACATCTAACCCGGAAATTGGTAAAATATGTAGCGTGCGCCTGAGTATGCCTGGGCCTACCATATTTGCTGAAACTTCTACCGCATCATTTGAAGCCTCGGTCGCAAAAGTAATTACGGAGCTTCGCTCACAGCTTCAAAAGCGTAAAGAAAAATTGAAAGCACACTAATTGTATGAAAGATATGGGATGTTATAGCACGAAATGACAAACTACTAACATTTATTACAGTAGTAATATGAGAGTTGGAAATTGATAATGAAAGCACAACTAATTTTGGTTCAAATGATTGGCCGGAAATTTTTCAGAATAATGATTTTGTAATTTCAAGACCGGATATTGAGAGAAAAACCGAAAATAAAAACTTTATAGAAAAGAATAACTAATTATTCTTTTGAGACCGTTTCCAAAGGTTGAATGCTTGACTTAATTTTTTTATAGACTTGTAGTTGTTCTCGTGTAAGAATATCCTGCATATCATCCGTTTCCTCCTCCTGAAGTTGGTAAAGCAAGTTGAGTTTTTCTTTCCCTTTAAATTCTGCTTCTATCTTATATCTTTTAAGTAAAAATTCCTCCACCTTTTGTTGGAACAATAACTGCTCTTCTCCCGTTAAGGAAAGTTCTGGAATATATTGGTCAGTAATTTTTATAGCTTCTTTTTTTGCTTCAGGATTAGATTTTTGTAAAAATGGATCTTGAGAAAATGCGGAAATGCTTATAAACAGCATTAATATAGAAATGATTTTTTTCATGACACTTCATTTTAATTTCATGAAAATTAAAAAAATCTAAAATATAAAAGCTATTTTTTAACCCATTTTAACGGGCTTTCATAAAGGAATTAACGAAATTATATGAATGATACAGGCGTGAAAAGTTAAGCGGAAATCTTTTGTTGGATCAACAATATGGCGTCATTCACATTTCGCAATTTTTCCATATCGTCATTTTTAAATTCAATATTAAAAGCATCTTCAATGTCCAAAATTATATCGACGAGATGGGCAGAATTAATGTTGAGCTCTCGCGTTAAATCACTATCAGGATTAATATCTTCCGCTGAAACATCTTCTGGTAAATATGCTTTAATGATGGGTTGGATTTGTACATATATTTCTTCTGAAGTCATCCCTTTTAAATTTTTTTAAAGATAACACAAGCATTTACGTCGCCAAAACCAAAACTGGCTTTTGCAATGGTTTGTAACGATGTTTTTTGAAGTTTCATCGAAATTTTTTCAGAAGGAATCAATTCGGTTATTTTTGGGTGCAAATTTTCACAATTCACATTTGGAAAAATAAACCCTTCTTGAAGTTGCAGTAGGGCCGAAACAATTTCAATACTTCCACTGGCTGCCAAACAGTGGCCAACCATTCCCTTTAAGGAATTGATATAAGGAAACTCCCCCCCTTTTCTATTGAGGGCTACGCTCCAGTTTTCAATCTCATCAGGATCTTTAATGGTAGCTGTTAAATGTCCATTTATGTAATCTATTTCCGCAGCGGAAATATTTGAATTTATTATAGCGTCCTTTATACAATTTTGAACCGCTAGACTATTGGGAGCGGTCATACTACCTCCTCCTCTTTGCCCCCCATTGTTTATGGCACCGCCCAAGATTTCTGCATAAATTGTTGCTCCACGCTTTTGGGCACTTTCCAGAGATTCCAACAAATATGCTCCTGCCCCACTGCTGGGGACAAAGCCACTAGCTTCCGCACTCATGGGGCCTGGAACGTTTTCGGGAGCATCATTATATTTATATGTTGTAACCTTCATAGCGTCAAAACCTCCCCAAATATAGGGGCCAGAATCACTAGTGCTGCCACACAGCATATAAGTTGCCTTTCCATTTGCAATGTGTTCATAGCCCATTAACAGTGCTTCTGTGCCAGTTGCACATGCGGAAGAATTAGCCGTAACCATATTTCCTGCACCAATTAAACCGCCCAGATAGGCACTCACGCCACTGGTCATGGTTTGTGCCACGGAATTACTACCTAAACGGCGGGTGTTTTTGTCATCAATTTTATAAATAGATTCCCTAAATTTTTCAACACCGCTTGTGCCACTTCCAAAGATTATACCCAAGTCCCAAAGTGGTTCTTCGGTTGTTTTTGCAGGTTCCATATTGGCATCTTTAAAAGCATCCATTCCAGCGATTATTCCATATAAAATACCGCTGCTGTTGAAATTACGGAGTTGGAGTTCTGAAAGATATTCGCGCTTTTTTTCTTCGGTAATTGTTGGCATTCCCCCCAACTGGCATGAAAAATTAAGCTCCCGCAGTTCTGGAAAAAACCGGATTCCAGAAATACCATTTTTAATGGACTCAGTAAACTTAGGAATGCCTACACCATTTGGTGAAACCACTCCAATTCCAGTAATTACTACGCGTTTTTTCATTTTAGATTATCCTGTTTCAAAATCATGCCGCTAAGTATTCCTTTTGCTACAATTTCACCATTTGCGTTCAGCATCTTCACTTTACACTTTAATTTCTGAAACCTGAAATAGACTTTTTCAGAAACAACAGTTACTTTTTCATCTGGAAAAACAGGAAGGTAAAAGTCAATTTCGGAACTGTTTAATGCAAATGTTTGGTTTGTTGTACTATTCTCTTTACCCAAAAGATAAATACCAAGACAGACCAAGCCAATCTGAGCCATGCACTCCGTCAAAATTACACCGGGAGTAACTGGTTTATTTTTAAAATGGCCTTTATAAAAAAAAGCATTTTTGTTGAAAGTATGGTTTCCGGAAATAGTTTCTTCAGAAATAGAAAGTATTTCATCCACAAACAAAAAAGGTTCAGAATAAGGAAGCAGCGATATGATTTCGTTTTTCTTCAAATTATATTATCTTAAACTCTCTCCGCCATCCACTTTTAAAACGGTTCCATTTATCCAATCAGCTTCTTTTTTACAAAGCAGATATACAGTGGCTGCCACGTCTTCAGGAGTAGTGAGTCTGTTGAAAGGATTTCGCAGTTTGGCCATTTCAGCCAATTTTTCACTTCCCGGTATTGCCAAAAATGAAGGTGTTTCTGTGGTGCCGGCTTGAATACAGTTAGAAGTAATTCCTAATGGAGTCAATTCAACCGCCATATTTCGCATCAAAGCCTCCAATACTGATTTTGCTGCAGAAACAGCTGCATAACCAGGCCAAACTTTAGTATTTCCTTCACTGGTAAAAGCTATATTCCTGGCTTTATCAGCAAAGGTTTTATTTAGAACCAAAGCCTGTGTCCACTCATACCAGCTAATGGCCATTGCGTGAATAGTGATATCAAAATCCTGCTTTGAAAGGATTTTATTTTCGGCACCGTGCATTTTTTTCAAACTTCCTTTTGCAATACTGTGCAAAAGTATTTTTACGCTATGCTTGGGCAGCTCCTTCATTATTTCATCTCTAACATCTCTACGCAAAGCATCAAGATTAAAGGTTTTAACTGACACACCGAAAGATTTCATCTTATTTACTTCTTCCCGAAATGCAGCCAATTTATTCTTTCCATCTCGGTGGACAATGCAAATATTCATTCCCTCAGAGGCGAGTTTTATAGCACTGGCAAGCCCCAATCCGCTACTGCCCCCGAGAATTAATGCCCATTGATTATTGAATTCACTCATAGCTAAAATTTCAATAAAATACGTTGTGCTGAAAAACCGGGGCCAAAACTCAGCATTAATCCCAAATCACCACTTTTGGGTTTTTGGTCCATAAAGCGTTCTAAAACATAAAGTACGGTGGCGCTACTCATATTGCCGTACAATTTAAGCACTTCTTTTGTTTCTTCAATATTTTTACCCAAACTGCCGAATAGTCCCTCCACTGTTTCTAGTATTTTTCTTCCCCCGGGATGAAAAATCAGATGGTCAATATCCTTAATTTCAAGATTGTTTTTTCTTAGGAAAGGATTTACAATAGCTGGAAAATGTTCAGCTATTTTATCAGGAACACTTTTATCGAGAATCATTTGAAGTCCCGTGTTCACAAGCTTAAAACCCATCATATCTGTTGCATCGTAAAAATGGTACATTTCTTCAGCAAGAATTTCTGGGCCTGTATCCTTTTCATTAGAGGAAAGCAAAACACAGGCTGCCCCATCGCCAAAAATAGCTGCACTCACAATATTCACCATAGAAAAATCTTCCAATTGGAAAGTAGCCGTGGGTGCTTCCAAGGCAATTACGGCTGCTCGTTTTCCAGGATTTGCTTTTAAAAAGTTATTGGCATAAATAATTCCCGAAATTCCTGCTGCACAGCCCATTTCGGTAACGGGAAGGCGCACGATGTCCTGTTTCATTTCCAGTTCATTAATCAAATAAGCATCAACTGATGGAATCATAATTCCGGTACAGCTAACCGTAATGATAAAATCAATATCCGTTGGTTTCCAATTAGCTTTTTTCAAAGCTTTTTCAAGACATTGCTTCCCTAATTTTGTTATTTCGCGAACATAAATATCGTTGCGTTCCTCAAAGCTCGTGTTCGTGAAAACTTCTACTGGATCCATAATGGAATAGCGTTTATCCACGCCCGCGCCTTCAAATATTTTTATCACTTTCCGCTGAAAACGGCTGTCCTGCCCACTCATCCATTGTTTTACGAACGGAATTACTTCCGCAGTGTTTCTACTGTGGGCCGGTAACTGTTTTGCTACTGTGGTTATTTTTGCTTTCATATCTTTTTTTTGATTATCCATTGATAGCGGAATGCCCACCGCCAATGGATTTCACTTTTTTGATTTGGGATTTTTTTTGAAATATGCTCAAGCTCACTTTTTTTAAAGCCTCTCGCAATGGAAACCAGACCGTCATATTTTGCCGTTTTGGTTTTTAAAAATAACTTACTCAAAATTTTAAATAAGTTGAAGGCCATTCTGCTTCTTTGCAAATCATTAATTACCAACCCGTTATTTGATTTTTTCAAAAGAGTGTACAATAATTCCGAAATCCTTTCGTCGTTGAAATGGTGCAAAAACAGCGTACATATTGCAATATCGCAATTCGGTATTAATTCTTCATCCAAAAAAACATCAACTTTTTGAAATTTTATATTTGGAAAATCCCTGCTTTGGTTTTCAGCATACTCCAAAATATTTTTATTGAAATCCACACCGATGCATTTCAATTTTAGATTATTATTTTCTGCATATTTTACACAATTTCGAAGCATTTCGCCATCGCCACAACCAATATCCAAAATTGTGATTGATTCCTTTTTTGAATTGCCTAGCAAAAGTTTTTCAATTCCATCAAGTGTAACCTTGTTGCCGCCCAGCCATTTGTTTACATATTTCAAATCGCTTAAAAGATTTTTCATTTCTTCTCCCTGAAAATCCAAATTGTCCATGATTTCCGCTTGATGCGATCTGTATTTATTGCTGAAAGTAATCATACAGCTTTGGTCCCATGGGTCTTTTTAATAATTTTCGGCACTATTGAAGGAACAATCCGGGCCATTGAAAACCCTACTTTTGAAGCAAATGGATCCATCAAAACGCGTTGAATAAATCTTCCGGTTTTTAATCTTCCTTCAAATTCGTTTTTCCATTGGGTTGTATATTGTTCTTCCAGCTTCATTCTATCAAAATTGTTATTTTTAAAAACATTAAGAAACAATTCCGAAAAAATTTGAGCGCTTTTTATAGCCATTGCCATTCCATTGCCGCAGAGCGGATGGATGAGTCCTGCGCTATCACCAATCATAAAGATATGGTTTTCCACAGGGTTTTTTTTCTGAAACGATACTTGGCTGATAGTTAATGGTTTTTTGAAGATTGGTTTTGCTTCCTTAAAAAACCTATCCAAAAAGGGATTTTTAGAAAGTTCTTTTTTTTGAAAAATATCAATATCGCCATATTTTTTAAAGGATTTAAAAGTGGCCAAATAACAGGCGTTTACGACATTGGTTTCGGTTTTGCTCAAACCGCAATACCCACCATTAAAATTATGTAAAGCAACGGTGTCTTTGGGGAAATCGTATTCATAATGTGCTTTCACAGCAAGCCAAGGCGAAGTTTGCTGCATAAATTTTCGGTTTAAAAATGAATCCAAATTTGATCTCTTTCCGAAAGCACCTATGACGAAATCTGCATTCAAAATTTCCTTTCCTTGGGTTGTCACTGAAAAACATTCTTTTTCAAAAGTTACTTTTTCAACAGTGTCAAAAATAATTTCAGCTTTACTTTTTAATGATTCAAACAATAAATTATCAAAGGCATAGCGGCTAATTCCAAATCCTCCGAGCGGCAAATTTACTTTTAAAGGAGTTCCTTTTATATCTGTAATCTCAAATTTTGATATTTTTTTGGCCCCTGCTGAAAATGGGTCAACTTCCAAAGAATTTAAAAAGGGTAATATTTCGTTACTAACATACTCGCCACAAACTTTATGGTTTGGATATTCATTTTTTTCAATCAAACAAACCTTAAAATCATTTTTAGCGAGATTTAATGCCGCAGTAAGCCCTGCCAAACCTCCACCAATAACTATAATATCTTTTTTCACTTTGTCTGTTATCTTTGCCTTAAAGCTAAAAAAAAATCCCGACCAAAAAGAGGTGCGGGATTATTGATATGTTTAAATTTCTAATTATTCTCCAGCTTGCTTTTTGGCTTCATTCTTCATTTTTTCATTTGGAACGATTGCAAGGTTAACACGTCTATTTTTTGCACGTCCTTCTGCGGTTGTGTTGTCTGCTACCGGTGCAGTTTCTCCATACCAATTTGTTGTAAATCTTCCTGAACTTAGCCCTTTGGTTTGCACAAAGTAATTAGTTACAGATTGAGCCCTGTTTTTTGAAAGGGTCATATTCATTTCATCAGAACCAACACTATCTGTATGTCCTACAACAAGAACATCTGTATCTGGATATTCTTTCAGTACATTTGCAAGTTTATCCAATGTAGCTTGTGATGCGGCATTGATATTATATTTAGCAGTATCAAAGTAAACACCACTGTTTTCGTCAAAAGTAACAACAATACCGTCGTCAACCCTTTCTACTTGAGCGCCGGGAATTTCCTGCTCAATTTTTTGAGCTTGTTTGTCCATTTTGGCACCAATAAGCACACCGGCTCCGCCGCCTACAACACCGCCAATTACAGCCCCTAACTCTCCATTTCCACCTTTGCCAACATTGTTGCCAATAATGGCTCCAAGAATTGCGCCACCCGTGGCCCCAATAACAGCTCCTTTTTGTTTATTGTTTGCGTTTTTGGTCGCTTCACAGCTCCCAAGGCTCATAACAAGGGTAAAAGCTAATGCTATTATGGTGGTTTGTTTAAAAAATGTCTTCATAATTATTAGTCGTTTATTTTAGAAAAGTTAATATTTATTTTGAAAGGCTTGCCGTCCAAACTAACCGTTTGTTCCCAACGCATAGAAGAATCGTTAAGTTGGGCAAGGCGTAATCTAAATCCAACATTTGTATCGGATTTTCCTTTGGCATTTGTTGGTTTTAGCATAAAATCATATAGTCCAGAAGCAGGATCAATTTCTATTATCGTAAAGATAAAATCACGCTGCCCAGTTGGACAGTCTGAGTTATCAATAGTATAATTTCCTGTATTGTTATTAGGTATAAAACGCCAAGTACTTCCTTCAAAACACTCTACAGAAGTGTCGTTGAACAAGGTAACATTAAATGTTCCTGAAGAGTCGTAGGTAATATTGTCTAAATTCCAATAACCTTTGATAACCTTTTTAGATTCTTGAACGGTTTTTGGCGTTCCACAAGAGAATGCTGTAGCCGCAAATAGGGCCAAAATGAGGATTTTTTTCATAGATGATAGTTTGTGTTTAAAATGTGATTAGTAATTTTTATCTTTTAAGTAATCTTGAGAGTAAGGATATTACTAAAAGAACTATAAAGATATAAAAAATAATTTTTGCTATATCAGCCGCACCTTCTGAGATGCCACCAAATCCAAAAATTGCTGAAATGATTGCAATTACTAGAAAAATAACGATCCAACGTAACATAATTTTTATATTTTATTGATTAGTATGGCACTAATTTAAATAACAATTTTAACGTTTTGGTTGTCTTTATCTAAAGTTTAACAACGAATGTTAAATTATTAGTAAGAAAGCAAATCTAACAGGCTTTCTTTAAATTTTTCTTTAGGAAGATAGGCAGATTCTAAATTTGCCGCAAAAGGAATAGGTGTTTCCAAACTGGCAACCCGCTTCACTGGAGCGTCCAAATATTCAAAACAGTTTTCGGTTATCAATGCTGAAATATCTGAAGCTATTCCTCCAAACATAGAATCTTCTTGAAGAATAATTGCCTTTCCGGTTTTCTTCACTGAATTGTATATTGCTTCAGTATCTAAAGGGACTAATGTCCGCAAATCAATTAAGTCTGCACTAATTTCTTGGTTTTGCCCTAAAGTATCCAAGGCCCAATGTACCCCGGCACCATAAGTTATTATTGTAATATCATTTCCTTCTTTCAAAAGAGAAGCTTTTCCTAACGGCAGTTTGTAATAATCAGTTGGCACATCTTGTCTAATACTTCTGTATAATGCTTTATGTTCAAAAAACACCACCGGGTTTGGGTCTTCAATACTTGTGGCCAATAATCCCTTGGCATCATAGGGAAATGCTGGATAGACTACCTTTAAGCCTGGGGTGTGGGTAAACCAAGCTTCATTTGTTTGGCTATGGAAAGGCCCGGCGCCCACACCTGCGCCACAGGGCATACGCACAACTACATCTGCTTTCTCGTTCCATCGGTAATGACTTTTTGCAAGATAATTAACGATTGGGTTAAAACCCGACGTAACAAAATCGGCGAACTGCATTTCAACAACGGCTTTAAACCCATTAATGGAAAGCCCCATTGCCGTAGATATAATCGCTGATTCACAAATAGGAGTATTTCGTACTCTATCTTTCCCAAATTGCTCCACGAATCCTTCCGTAATTTTAAAAACCCCTCCGTATTCCGCAACATCCTGCCCCATAATCACAAGATTTTCGTGACGTTCCATAGATTGTTTTAAACCTTGCGAGACAGCATCGATCAAACGAATATTTTCTTTTTCTGAATTCTCTTTAACTTCCTGATATTTAAACTCTTTATAAACATCATTTAATTCATTAGCTTCAGTAGATTCTATTTTTGGCTCCGCAAAGGCGATGTCTAAATTTTCATCTATTTCGTGCTTAAATTCATCTTTAAATTCTTGAATTTTTTCTTCGGAAAGAACCCCTTCGTTCAACAAATAACTTTCATAATTCAGAAGCGGATCGCGCAAGCCCCATTCGGCAATTAGATCTGCCGGAACATATTTCGTCCCACTTGCCTCTTCGTGGCCACGCATCCTGAAGGTCTTGAATTCCAATAGTACCGGACGTGGATTTACGCGCATACTTTCGACCAAGTCCTTCAATTTTGTATAGACCTCCAAAATATTGTTGCCCTCAATAATATGAGATTCCATTCCGTAGCCTTTGCCACGGTCTGCTATGTTTTCACAATTATACTGTTCATTAGTAGGAGTTGAAAGACCATAACCGTTGTTTTCTACACAAAACAAAACAGGAAGTTGCCAGACCGAAGCCACGTTCAGAGCTTCGTGGATATCGCCTTCGCTTGTTCCGCCCTCACCCGTATATACAGCACAAACTTTATTATTTCCTTTTAATTTATTTGCCAAGGCAATTCCGTCAGCCACACCAAATTGAGGCCCCAAGTGCGAAATCATCCCAACAATATGGAATTCCTGCGTTCCAAAGTGAAAACTTCTATCGCGGCCTTTCGTAAAACCGTTCGCCTTTCCCTGCCATTGCGAAAACAACCTGTGCAACGGAATATCGCGCATCGTGAAAACAGCTAAATTCCTGTGCATCGGCAAAATATATTCGTCTTTGTCCAAAACCGCCGTGATTCCTACTGAAATTGCTTCTTGCCCTATGCCGCTGAACCATTTTGAAACTTTTCCCTGGCGAAGAAGAATGAGCATTTTTTCTTCTATCATTCTCGGTTTGAGCATGCCTCGGTAAAGTTTCAACAAAACTTCATTTTCAATGTCTTTTCGGTTATAATCGAAGAATATATGTGGGGTGGTTTCTGGTTTCATCATAATAATTTTGCAGTACCAAAAGTAGAAAAAAAGCTATTGCTACAAGGGATTATTAAAGCAAATTTTAAAGTAGAAAAAACTTTTACAATTTGGTATCTTTGTAAAGATAAAAATGACTTATGACGGTAGGACTTACGACTTAAAACAAAATATTCTGGAATTTAAATCCAAGTTATGCGAGCAAGTTTTAGCTATACGTTTTAAGTGTTTTAATCTTACGTCCAAATTTTGTAATTTTTGAATAGTTAAAAAATTGAAAACATGAACAATATACCTAGTGTAGATTTAGCCGATTTCCTTTCAGATGATTTAAAAAGGAAGCAAAAGTTTGTGGATGAAATTGGCGCAGCGTATGAAGATATAGGCTTTGTTTCGCTCAAGAACCATTTCCTTAGCGATGATTTGGTTGAAGAGCTTTATAAAGAAGTGAAAAGTTTTTTCGCCCTTCCGCTTGAAGTAAAGGAAAAATATGAAATTGAAGGTCTTGGCGGGCAACGCGGTTATATTTCTTTCGGGAAAGAGCACGCTAAAGGAAAAAAGGAAGGCGATTTAAAGGAGTTTTGGCACTTTGGCCAGGAGCCCGCTGCAGATGCAAAGCTGATTGAAGAGTATCCAAAAAACGTACAAGTAAAAGAATTGCCGGATTTCAACCACACAGGGATGGAAGCATACCGAATGCTTGAAAAAACTGGGATTTACGTGCTTCGCGCTTTGGCTCTATATATAGGTTTGGATGAATTTTATTTTGATCATTGGGCAACAAACGGAAATAGCATATTGCGGCCAATCCACTACCCTCCTATTACCGAAGAGCCCAAAGGTGCTGTGCGAGCTGGAGCTCATGGAGATATAAATTTAATCACTTTATTAATGGGTGCATCGGCTGGTGGCCTTCAAGTTTTGAGAAAAGATGGCGAATGGATTGATGCAATACCAAACGAGGATGAATTGGTTATAAATGTTGGCGATATGCTTGAAAGGCATACAAACAATAAATTGCGCTCAACAATTCACCGTGTTGTAAACCCACCTCGTGAGGAATGGGGCAACCCACGATATTCCATTCCATTTTTTATGCACCCCCGCAGTGATATGAAATTGAATTGTTTGGAAGAATGTATTGACCAAGAACACCCAAAAGCTTATGAGGACATTACGGCCGGAGATTTTCTGCACCAGCGTTTGGTGGAAATAGGACTTATTAAAAAATAAGCAGTTTTCAGTGGCAGCGAGCAGTAAAACTTGATCGCTTATGCATATCTTGAAAATTGAGTATTGAGTATCGAACATTGAAAATTGATAATTTTGAATTCCTTAGAAGACCAATTAAAAAACCTTTTCCCAGACCACGAGCCAAATGATATTCCTGTAAAGCAGGAAGAACCTACTATTTGGATACAAAACGATCCGTTGATTTGCAAATATGAAAAACGAAAAGGAAAGCCAACAACTATCATTGAAGGTTACACCGGCACTGATTCAGATTTTAAAGTTTTGGCGAAGGAAATAAAGCAATTATTGAGCGTGGGCGGTAGTTTTAAGAACGAACAAATAATAATTCAAGGGGATTATCGCGATAAGATTATGCAATTTTTAAAAGAAAAAGGATTTAAAGTAAAACGGGTTGGGGGATAATAATTAAAAAAATGAGAATAGAAGAATCTGAATTAATACTTACCCCAGAAGGCAAAATCTATCATTTAGATCTTGCTCCATCACAGTTGGCGACCACAATTATAACTGTAGGAGACCCTGACCGTGTGGAAATGGTTTCAAAATATTTTGACACTATTGAAACAACAGCCCAGCATCGCGAGTTTAAAACACACACCGGCACTTATAAAGGGAAGCGCATTAGCGTGATTTCTACTGGAATTGGTCCAGACAATATTGATATCGTTTTCAATGAACTGGACGCTTTAATAAATATAGATTTTGAAAAAAGGCAGGCAAAGAAAAAGCTTACATCGCTGAATATTATTAGAATTGGAACCTCTGGAGGTTTAACCCCTGATGTAAAGGTAGATAGTTTTTTAATCAGTACACTTGGCATTGGATTAGACAATGTAATGCACTATTATGCAAAAACAGATAAAATATTCAATCGCGATTTTGCACAGGCATTTATAGACCACACACAGTGGAATCCTGACAATTCTGTTCCATATGCCGTAGAAGCTGACAAGGCATTGGTGGAAAAATTTACTTCAGAAAAAACAAAGCAGGGCATTACCATTACTAACGTTGGATTTTATGGACCGCAAGGGCGCGTGCTTCGTGCAAAATTGAAAGATGAAAATTTAAATGAAAAGCTAGCCTCTTTCCGTTACAAAAAGAAAAAAATTACCAATTTAGAAATGGAAACAGCCACTATGTACGGAATGGCAAAACTTTTGGGCCATCGCGCAATTTCCATGAATGCTATCATCGCCAACCGTGCATCCGGAACTTTTAGTAAAGATGCTTCAATAACAATCGAATCACTTATTCAATATACTTTGGAAATAATTGCTAAATGAAAAATTTTTTAATCGGTGGCGTGCCGGAACATTTTAACCTGCCATGGTACATCGCACTTCGCGATAAAAAATTTAATGAAAAAGGAATAAATCTACGTTGGAAAGATTTCGCTGGTGGAACAGGCCAAATGTGTCGTGCGCTACGTGAGAAAGAAATTGATATGGCCGTTATCCTTACCGAAGGAATGGTTCGCGATATTATAAAAGGCAATGAAAGCAAAATTGTACAGGTTTTCGTTAAATCTCCTTTGCTTTGGGGAATTTACGTAGCCGCTAATTCAGATTATAAAACCGTTTCGGATTTAAAAGGGACTGAAGCAGCCATTAGCCGCTATGGCTCTGGATCGCATTTGATGGCTTTCGTAAATGCAGAAAACCTTGCTTGGGATTTAAAAAATGATTTGAATTTTAAAGTTATAAAAGATTTGGATGGCGCTTTGGAAGGGCTACCCAAAGGAAATGGAGACTATTTTATGTGGGAAAAGTTTATGACCAAACCTTATGTTGACAACGGCACTTTCCGATTGGTCGGCATGTCTCCAACTCCTTGGCCAAGTTTTGTAATAGCAGTTCGAAATGACGTTTTGGAGAATGAAATGAAAAGCATAAAGGCTATCTTGGATGTTATAAATGCTATAACTGAGAAATTTAAAACTTTACCAAACATTGATGAAATGATTGCCAAACGTTACGGTCAAAAAATAGAGGATGTGAGGGAATGGCTCTCTCTAACTGAATGGAGCGATCGACAACTAACTCCAAATGAACTCGAAAATATTCAACAAAAACTTTTGGACCTAGATTTAATTGAAGTTAAAATCCAGAAAAACAACATCTTACAAAATTTATAAAAAAATCTTAAAATTTACGCAACCTGAAAGTAAACTCTGCATCTTGTTTGTATAAAACCAAGTATTATGACTACTTTTTTAATCGTTTTGGGGGCGTTGTTAGTCACAAACTTCTTGCTATTGCAGTTTAGCTGTAACGACGCTACCGAATCTGAAGTACCTGAGGAAGAATAGAAAATTTCTCCCCGTTCTATTCTTTGTTATTTCAACAGTAATTTACCAATTTATTGGTTCTTTATAATTTTTCTTTAAATACTCATTTGTTTTACTAAAGTGTTTGTTGCCAAACCAATACCCTCTGTTTGCCGCCAATGGCGATGGATGCCCACTGGTTAAAACCAAATGTTTTGAAGTATCAATTTTTGCCCCTTTCCTTTTCGCTGGCCCTCCCCAAAGCAGGAAAACCAGCCCTTCCCTTTCAATAGAAAGTTTTTCAATAACCGAATCCGTAAATTGCTCCCATCCTTTATTTTGATGACTTCCCGCTTGGTGTGCTCTAACAGTCAAAGTTGCATTTAGAAGCAAAACTCCTTGATCTGCCCAAGACTCCAAATTTCCATTGCTTGGTATTGGTGCACCAATATCAGTCCTTATTTCTTCAAAAATATTTTTTAGTGAAGGCGGAACCACAACATTTTCACCTACCGAAAAACACAAGCCGTGTGCCTGCCCCGGTCCGTGATATGGGTCCTGCCCTATTATCACAACTTTTACTTTCTCAAATGGAGTATGGTCAAAAGCCGAAAAAATCTGCTTTCCCGGCGGAAAACATTTTGTTGTGGCATATTCATTTTTTACGAATTCCACCAAACTCTTAAAATAAGGTTTCTCAAATTCATCTTTTAAAATAGCCTTCCAACCCGGCTCGATTGTTACCTGCATTATTGTTACTTTTGTATGATTGCTGAAAAAGTAAAATTAATGGAAATAAAACGGAAAGCCCGTATAGATACTAAAACTTTAGAAGATCTGGAATTTCCTTCCGTTTTGCGGCAAGTTGCGGAATTTTGTGTAACCGAACCGGGGAAGGAAGCAGTATTATCAATAGCTCCTTTTCAGGACTTTGATGAAATTGAGCCAGAATTACAGCGTGTAAAAGAATTTACAGCTTCATTTGATGGTGATAACCGAATTCCCAACCACGGTTTTGATCCTATTTTTCGGGAACTGCGTTTGCTTGAAATTGAAAACAGCAGTCTTGAAATTACAGGTTTTCGAAAAATTCTTTCCATTTCTGAAACCACACGGATTCTTTTGAAATTCTTTAAAAAGTTTGAAGAATTCTATATTCACTTGAATTCTTTTTCGGAAGAAGTAAATTACACTTCAATCATTTCCGAAGAAATAAACAAGCGCATAGACAAATACGGCGAAATAAAAGATGAAGCCTCCGCAGAACTGGGAGCTATCCGTCGACGTTTAAGTGTGGTTAAGGGGAAAATCAATTCCTCTTTTACAAAGGCACTTTCACAATACGCCCAAAGTGATTATTTAGATGAAATCCGCGAATCTGTAGTTGAAAACAGAAGAGTGCTTGCCGTGAAAGCGATGCACCGCAAAAAAGTGAAAGGCGCCGTTTTGGGCAGTTCAAAAACGGGAAGCATCGTTTATATTGAACCTCAGGAAACGCTGGAATACGCCAACGAACTCAGCAATCTTTTGTATGAGGAAGATGAAGAAATAAAACGTATTCTAAAAGAGATGACGGAATTTGTACGTCCACATGCATCGCTTTTGATGAGCTATCAGGAATATTTGATAAAAATGGACGTGCTTTACGCGAAAGCAAAATATGCGTTAAAAATAAATGGGGTTTTACCAATTCTTACTTCAGAAAAAAAGATTTCGCTTCAAAAAGCTTTTCATCCGCTGTTACTGGTTTCAAATAATAAAAGAAAAGAGAAAACATTTCCACAGCGCATTGAATTGGTTCCCAACAAACGAATCATTGTAATCTCTGGTCCAAATGCCGGTGGGAAAAGTATCACATTGAAAACCGTTGGACTTTTGCAGGTTATGCTTCAAAGTGGTTTGTTGATTTCCGCCGAACCACAAAGCGAAATGTGCTTTTTCAAACGGATTTTGACTGATATTGGCGACAACCAATCCATAGAAAACCATCTCAGCACCTATAGTTACCGTTTAAAAAAGATGAACCAATTCCTGAAAAAGTGTAATGACAAAACACTTTTTTTAATTGATGAATTTGGAACTGGAAGTGACCCCGAACTCGGGGGTGCTTTGGCAGAAACTTTTTTGGAGGTTTTTTATGAACGGGAAGCTTTTGGAATAATTACGACCCATTATACAAACCTGAAATTGCTGGCAAACGAACTTCCGCATGCAATGAATGCGAATATGCAGTTTGACAATAAATCGTTGGAGCCCTTGTACCAGTTGCATTTGGGTGAAGCCGGAAGCAGCTATACGTTTGAAGTAGCACAAAAAAACGGCATTCCGTATGGTTTGATCAACAAAGCGAAAAAGAAGATTGAACGGGGCAAAGTGCGTTTTGACAAAACGATTGCCAATCTTCAAAAAGAGCGATCAAACCTTCGGAAAACTTCAGAATCCTTAAAGACTGAAGAACAAAAAGCGCGTATGGAAAGCAAACAATTGGAAGAAGTGAATGCGCGTGTACAGGAAAAGTTGGAAAGCTATCAGGAACTTTTTGACGCCAATCAAAAGCTCATTAGTTTGGGAAAAAAAGTAGATGTACTTTCTGAAAAATATTTCAACAATAGACAAAAAAAGCAATTGATTGATGAGTTGATGAAGCTTGTGATGATCGAGAACAGCAAACGAAAAAAGCTAGCTCCGAAAGTAAAAAAAGCTGCAAAAGCCAAAGAAAAAAAAGTAATCAAAGAAGTTGAACAAAAAGTGGAGGTAATCCGCGAGCGTAAAAAAGGGGAAAAGGAGAAGGCTAAAAAGCTACCTCCGCCAAAACCGAAAGTTACGCTTAAAATTGGCGACAGAGTACGCATGATTGACGGCAGGGCAATCGGTACGATTGATACCATTGAGAAAAACAAAGCCATTGTCAATTACGGAATGTTTACGACCAATGTGAGTTTGGAAGAATTGGAAAAGGTTTGATTAGGTCTTAACTGTTCAACCTGAAAATTATCTCTTCGAGCGTGGTTGAGAATTTTTTATGAATAAAAGTTACAAAATAATATTGTTTGACGGTGTTTGCAATCTCTGCAACGGCGCGGTTACCTTTACCATCAAACGCGATAAAAAGAACGTTTTCAGATTTGCGGCGCTTCAAAGTGAAATTGGTCAACAACTGATTTCAAAATTCAATATAGACACTTCAAAAGTAGATTCCATCATTCTTATTGATGACGAAAAACAGTATGAAAAATCATCGGCGGCACTTCATATCGCCAAACAACTTTCGGGCGCCTATCCCCTACTTTTTGGGTTTATGATTGTGCCAAAATTTATAAGAAACGCAGTATATGATTACATTGCAAAAAATCGCTATAAATGGTTTGGAAAGAAGGAGATATGTATGATACCTACTGCTGAACTAAAAGCTAAATTCCTCTAAATCAAACATTTTTAAAATTTCCTTCTAGGTTAACGTTAAGTTAACGGCGTGAAAAATTGTAGTAACTTATCTGTTTAAGAATATTTTTACGCCATGCAATTAAAGTTTAAAGGTTTAGTCGCCCTTTCCATCCTCACACTGATTGCCCTTATCGGCATTCAAGGATATCTTATTCACAACACATACGAGCTAAAGAAAAAAACGTACACCATTGATGCCCGAAATGCCATTGCCAAAGTGTACAACAGTGCCACGGTAGATTCCATTATGTGGTTGTACCGAACCGACTTTCTCCATAACCTGGAAGCCTATCAAGAAGGCAATTTAAACGAACAGGATTTGATTTTAAAACTCCAGCATAAAACCGCACAAATAAACCCAGCCTTTGTACAGCTCTTTAATGAAGGCCTGGCAAATGAAAAGGAAAGTTATGATGTAAAGATTAAAAAAGTGCTTACCTCTCTGACCCTTACTGATTCTTTGGGAAATACCAAGGAAATTTACAATGCCGCCGTGCAGGATACCATCCTGCTCTTGGGTGAAGATTTTCAGAACAAAGACGGGCTGCTTATAAATAATAGCACTTGGCAGGATGAACAGACGCCTGTAAAACTCAATTTCCAGTCCAGTATATTTATGAACATATCAGACTGGGATTCCATTATGCTCAAGGAACTTTCCGGCCTGCTCATTTTGTCGAGTTTACTTTTCCTTTTCGTGGTAAGCCTGCTCTACTACTCCATCCGCAATTTGTTGAAACAAAAAAGGCTAGCGGAAATAAAGACAGACTTTATAAACAATATAACCCATGAGCTCAAAACGCCACTTTCAACACTTGCACTCGCTACCAAGACCTTAACAAACGAACACGCCAACGGAAATAAGGAAATTGCCGATGGAGCAGTTAAAATTATTGACAGGCAGAACGCAAGGCTTCAAAAACTGATAGACCAAGTGATGCAAAGCAGTCTTGGATACCAGCAAATCCAGCTTTCAAAAGAAGATTTTAATGGGAGTGTTTTTTTAAATGAAATACTAGATGATTATATGCTTTCAATTCCCACTTCGGAAATAAGCTTAAACAGAAATATTGAAAGTACAGGTCTGCCAATCAGTGCAGATAAATTTTATTTGAGCACAGCCATTATCAATCTTTTGAACAATGCAATAAAATATGGCGGCACAAAATTAAAAGTAGATTATGGCGTGGACAAAACTGATTCCACACATTATATTTCCGTAAAGGACAATGGCATTGGCATCTCCCCGAAATATCAAAAATTTATTTTTGAAAAATTTTACAGAGTCAGTGAAAAAGACACCCATAACTATAAAGGTTTAGGTCTTGGCTTATACTATACAAAGCAAATCATTATCGCACACGGCGGAAGCATTTCAGTAAAAAGTGAAGCCAGCAAAGGTTCTGTATTCACAATTAAAATACCTGTATCATGAGACGAATTCTTTTAGCTGAAGATGATATCGATTTCGGCACTATGCTGAAACAATATTTGGAGCTCAATAAATTTTCGGTTGTTTGGGCCAAGGATGGTATGGAAGGGTTGGAATTTTTTAATAACGGAGATTTTGATATCTGTATTCTCGATGTTATGATGCCCGTAATGGATGGTTTTTCCCTTGCTGAAAAAATTATTGAGATTAATCCGGAAGTACCCTTCCTATTTCTCACTGCGCGCAAAACAAAGGAAGATCGCATAAAAGGATTGAAACTTGGTGCGGACGATTATATAGTAAAACCCTTTGAGGCCGAAGAATTGATACTTCGGATAAAAAACATTATAGCCCGCACTACGCAACAGCAAACAGCTCGGGAGGATATGCCAAAGGACGGAATCATCAAAATTGGAAAGTATGATTTTGATGCTGCAAATCTTGAATTGCACTTTAAGGAAACAGTTCAAAAAATAACAGAAAAAGAGGCTCGGCTGCTCTACTATCTATATTCAAACAGAAACCAACTTATTAAGCGCGAAGACATTCTTCAAACCCTGTGGAACAAAACCGATTTTTTCTCCGGAAGAAGTATGGATGTATTTATTACCCGCGTGCGAAAAAGACTTCAGGACGACCCAAACATCAGTATTGACAGTGTTCGCGGTATAGGCCTGGAATTCAATATTAAAAATTAAATCCAATTATTAATTAAAACAAAATGAAAATGAAAATGATTACAAAAATGATACTCGTTGCCGCGGTCTTTCTTTGGGGAGCCATTTGTTCTGCACAAGAGTATTTTGGAACAACGACTTTTGGTGATGCATCAATTGAAATTCCGTACCATTCCGCTATGGACAGTCAGGGTAACGTATATTCTGCGGGAATTTATTCGGGAATAATTACGGTTGGCAGCACAAGTATAACTTGGGCCGGTGGGAACGCAGATGGCTTTTTGACAAAGCATGACAACGATGGAAACCCAATCTGGGTGAAAGGATTTGGGGGTGCACTGGACGATAATGCACTTGATGTTGCCGTTGATGCTAACGACAATATTTACCTAACCGGATATTTTATGGGCGCAGGTAGCAATGCCTTTGATGCTGATCCGGGACCTGGCGAATACTGGCTGGAAAACCTTTCTATGTTTGCAACAAGGGATTGCTTCATCATAAAATTGGACAGCAACGGGGATTTCCTATGGGCAAAACAAGTCAGCAATCCCGCAGGTTTTGGAAACGAGGATTCAAAAAGTATTGAGGTTGACGCAGACGGGAATGTATATATTGCGGGAAATTTTGCCCAAGCCGATTTTGATCCGGACCCCACAAACGAGGTATTTTTACAGGCCATTGGCGGCCTTGATGGTTTTGTGTTAAAACTGGATACTGATGGGAACTTTGTTTGGGTAAAAACCTTTGCCTCAACAGGGAATGATTCCGTTGAGGACATGGAAGTTGATGTAAACGGAGATTTATTGATTGCCGGAAAATTTAGAAACACCATAGACCTTGATCCCAATGCTGGTACCGCAGAATTCACCTCAAACGGAGGAGACGATATCTTTATGGCAAAAATTACGACCGATGGTGATTATATTTGGGGACAGGCCTTTGGTGGCAGTGGACTCGAAGTTTTAAAATCAATCCAGCAATTGCCCTCGGGAGTATATGTAACGGGAATGTTTTCCGGAACTGTAGATCTAGACCCTACTGCTGGCGATAACACAACAGTATCAAACGGACCTTGGGATGCTTTTTATAGTCAGTTTGATACTAATGGAAATTACAATTATAGTTATGTTTTAGGTGGTGAAACTACAGATTTCGAAAACGTGTATGATATAACCGAAGCCTTTAACGGAAATCTTTTTGTTACCGGAGAGTTTAATGGAACAACAGATTTTGACAACAGTGCTGCAGAGGCATTCACAACTTCAAATGGAAAATCTGATATGTTCTTGATGGAGTTGACTACCGAAGGAGATTATGTGAACCACTGGGCCATTGGCAGCGAGAACACTGAATCCTATCCGCAGGTGTATTTCAATAGCAACAACCAGATATTGGTATTGGGAGCCTTTAAGAGTACCACGGTTGATTTTGACCCGTTTGCCGGTGAGGATTTCATTAGCACTACCGGAAACTATGACGCATATTTTTCTCGATACAACGTGTTCAACAACGGAAACGACAATTGTAGTGGAGCTATAGCGGTGGCCTGTGGCGATACGGTTACCGGCGAAACAATTAACGATACCGATTCTGGTGGAAATGCAGCAAATGATGAGTTTTATTCTTTCACGGGAACAGGAGCTGCACAATTGGTAACTGTTTCTTTGTGTTCAGGAACCGATTTCGATACAGTTGTTAGAATTTTTGAAGATTGCACCCTTGCAAATGAAATTGCGGTAAACGATGATTCGTGTGGGCTTCAGTCTGAACTAACCTTCCTATCTGATGGCACTTCAACGTATTACATCATGATTGAAGGTTTCAGCTCAAATGCTGGAAACTTTACTATGGCCGTAACCTGTGAAGAACTTGCAGTAAACGATGAATGCGAAAATGCCTTGCCTATTGCTTGCGGTGAAACCGTTTCCGGAACCACTTCAAACGCAACCTTTGATGTTTCTGCTCCAGCCTGCGGCGGGGTTGACATTACCGCACCGGGGGTTTGGTATGAGTTTACAGATAATAGCGGATTGGTTACTGACTATACAATTTCGCTTTGCAACGGAACCGATTACGACAGCAAATTAACCGTTTATTCAGGTACTTGCGGAGCTTTGGTTTGTGAAACGGCAAACGATGACGCTTGCGGACTTCAATCTGAAGTATCTTTCCAAAGCGATGGAAATACTACTTACTACATTTTGGTTCACGGCTACTTGAATGCTACTGGAAACTTTAGTTTGAATGTAGATTGTACTCCAGTGCCACCGCCAAATGATATGATAGCCAATGCAATTGATGTTGACCAAGTAGGTTTCCCTTACACAGATCCAGCGGTTGCAATGCCAGCAGCTACAATTGAAAGCGGAAGCCCCGCAGGTTGTGATTTAACCGGTGCTAACGGAGTTTGGTATAAATTCACCACAAATGTAGATGGAAATGCAGATGCGACTATTGTTTCTCCTGCAGGTGCAAGCTCGGTAACGTTCTATACTGCCCCAGATGAAAATGCAACTGAAGCAGATTTAACATTGGTAGATCAAAACTCAAACCAATGTGCCCCAGGTACCTCGGCCTCTATTTTCACTTTGGCAAACCAAACCTATTACGTTTTTGTATTGAACACTGGAGGAATTACTGATATTGTGATTAATGCAACAATGTTAGGAGTTGATGAAAACGCTATTGAGGGTTTCAGTTTTTATCCTAACCCTACAAATAATATAGTGAATCTGAAAGCACAAGCAGCTATAGAGAAAGCGACTGTTTTCAATATGTTGGGCCAAAGAGTGGTTGAAATGAGCAATAACACAAACACTATGGAACTTAACGTTTCAAGCCTTGCTAAGGGAACTTATATTATGAAAGTTACCGTAAATGGTGAATTGGGAACCTATAAACTGATTAAGAACTAATTACTTTTCATAATTAGATTTAGTTGATAAGGCAGGCCCCATAGCGGGGCCTGTTTTTTTTTTAAATAATCAATAATCCCTTTTCCCTACCTCAAATAACTTCTTCCCTCAAAGTAATTATTTAAAAAGGGAGCACTGTGATAGTTTTGGTTTTATAACCAATAAAAACCATCACCATGAAAAATTTACTGCTACTTTATTTCTTACTGCCCCTTTCCATATTTGCAAATTCGGAAAAGCCTACAACTTCAAAAATTGAAAAAGTAACCGTTTATTTGGAAGGCGCTTCCATAGAACGAACATCTTCCATTAATCTTATTTCCGGTGAAAACACCTTTGTTTTCAATAATCTTTCTCCCGACATTGATGAAAATAGCATTCAAGTTTCAGGTTTGGGCGATGCTTCCATAATTTCCATAGTTTTTAATATAGATTTTTTGGAAAAAAAAGAAACCTCACAGGAATATAAATCTGTAGAAAATCTATTGAAGACCTTTCAGCAACAAAAAAACCAAATAGAGAATGAAATAGCTGGCTACAATGAAGAATTACAATTGCTTCAAAAAAATCAACGCATCAATAGTGATGCTACCAATCTTACGGTTGAAATGATAAAGGAAATGTCTGTTTACTATCGAAACCGAGTAACCGAAATAAAGAATGAAATTTTCAAGCAACAATTGCTCCTGTCAGAATTGAGCAAATCTATTTCCGCCCACCAAAGCGAACTTTTGAAACTGGACGATTCCAAAAAAGAGCAGCGTGGAGAAATAACCTTAAAACTAAATAACCAAAAACCCGCTAACCTTGTTTTAAAGTTGAAATACAACATTAAAAATGCCGGCTGGTTTCCCTTATATGATATTCGTGCTACTAATACCTCCTCACCTATCGAGTTTTCGTATAAAGCCAACGTTTATCAACAAAGCGGAACGGATTGGGAAAATGTGAATGTGGTACTATCAACCGGCGACCCTAATACAAACAATATAAAGCCTAAGCTGTTTCCCAAATATCTCAATTTCAATAATAGAAGTTATGCAAGTAGAACACCTGTGCGCAATACAGCTCGTAAATACAATCCAACCATTCATAAAGTTAGTGGAACGGTATATGACGATACTGGATTGCCTTTGCCGGGAGTAAATGTAATAATTGCAGGAACTTCGCAGGGAACCCAAACTGATTTTGATGGTAACTATGCGATAGACGTGCAAGGCTACCGCGAATTAACATACAGTTACGTTGGCTTTGAAACTGAAAAGTTGCCTATTTATGCCAGCACTATGAATGTATCGATGATTGCGGGATCAGCTTTAGAAGAAGTTGTGGTTACTGGTTATTCAAGCCCAATTAGTGAAAAATCAGATTGGTTGGCTAATAGGGCAAAAGGAATTGTGACTAGCTATGATCCTTCAACTTCTTACAGTGAAGCTGAAAATTTACAGCAAGATAATTCTACAATGATTAAAGAATCAGGCCTTACCACCACACGTTTTGAGATTAGGGAAAAATACACAATTAAATCCAATGCCGAAATAACCGTAATAGCGGTTGATGAATTTGAATTACCCGCTCTCTTTCAACATTACGCGGCACCCGAGCTTAACGAAAACGTCTTTCTTACCGCAACCATTAAAAACTGGGAGAAGTTTGATTTTCTTGCCGGAGAAGCCAATATATATTTTGAAGGAAATTACGCCGGAAAATCTTTTATAGATCCACAAGCAACCGCAGATACTTTAAACCTTTCCCTTGGAATGGACCCGAATATTATTGTGAAACGTGAAAAATTGGAAAACTTTAAAAGCAAGTCCTTTTTGGGCGGCACCCGGATTGTAGCTAAAGGATATACCATTGAAGTGAAAAACAATAAGAAAACGCCAATAACTTTAGTACTGGAAGATAGAATCCCTATTTCAGAAAACAAGGAAATTAAAGTGGAGGATGTTGAAACTGGTTTATCCGAATACAATGATAAAACGGGGATTATGCGATGGAAACTACAATTGCCACCCAATGCTACAGATAAAAAGGAATTCACCTATACCGTGAAATATCCAAAGTATAAAAAAGTATATCTGTAATTTAAAAATTGAAAAGTGCATAGTAGAAGCTATGCGCTTTTCTAATTTATTGTTTGTCCTGAATTTATATTTCCCGGTGACTCTGCCGAAGGACTACTCCAAATAAAATCATTATATTGGTTTCCAGTCCCTGTAAGTTGAAGTGATTCACCAATAGGCGTAGTACCTGGTTCGGTTACACCAATGTCATCAGAAGTCATACCTGCAGCGGTTCCATTATTTGCAGTGAATGAGCCTCCATAACTCAAGAAATAAAGAACGGTTCCAGAATCAATTAAAGCAAATCCATCAGGGTTTCCATTTTGGATTCCATTTGTGGGATATGTAAAACTAAGCGTTCCTATTCCGTTGGATTGGTTTGGAATTATTCCCGTAAGGTTGGTTATAGTATAAACTTGTCCATTCGCTCCATTATAAAGTTCTATTGAATAACTACTTACGTCTAAGCCAGCAGGGCCTGCTATTTCAATAAACTCGCCAGTATCTGTTCCCATATTATCATAATGGAATTCATTAATCCAGGCCACGGGGCTGGCAAGAGCGACACAGTGTATATTCTCCCAACTATCTCCATCCCACAATTGCAAACATCCCTGATTATTGGGATAATCCAATAAAAAAATGATTAGACCATAATCAGCATAGCCCGCACTAATTGCATCCCGTGCAGCTATACTGGGAACACGTGGGGGCATAAACCCTTTATAGGTTGTGCCTCCGTCCGAAGTGCTACTTATTTCAAGCATAGACACAGGTGACGGCGTAGTTGTACCAATACCAACTTGGCAATAAGAAACTGTTGCAATAGCTGCAAAAACGAGGAATAAAATTGATTTTTTCATAACTATGTAATTTACATAGCTAAGAAGGCAAGGGTTCAGAAATATAGATTGGGTCTATGCTTCTGGGGAGAAATCTAATTTAATAAAAATTTAAATTTCCAGCAAAATATTTTTAATAGTAAACCTGGGAAAGCAAAATTACATTTTCATTTTATAGAGAGTGTTAATCTAACACTAACAGACCATTGAAAAAATGTTATGAATCTAGATCAAATGTTTCCGAAGGATTATCGTGCGGTACATAATCTAACATATCTTCACCGTTTGCAATAATGGTACATACCGTTGCATCTCCCGTAACGTTTACAACTGTACGGAACATATCCAAAATTCTATCAACAGGGAAGATTATTGCTATCCAAGTAGGGTTCAATCCTACAGATTCCAAAACGATGATAAGCATTACCAATCCCGCACTTGGCACGGCAGCCGAGCCTATTGATGCTAATGTAGCTGTTAATACTATTGTAAGCTGTTGTCCAAGCGTTAAATCTATCATATGCAACTGGGCTAGAAAAACAACCGCCACGGCTTGATAAAGGCAAGTTCCGTCCATATTCACAGTAGCACCAATAGGCAACACGAAACTGGTTATTTTTTTGTCAACCCCTAAATTTTCTTCCACGCATTCCATGGTAACTGGCAGGGTTGCCGCACTACTTGAAGTAGAAAATGCCAATGTTTGCGCCGGTGCCATAGCTTTAAAAAAGCCTTTATAGGGTATTTTCTTTACAAATATTTTAACCAACAACGGGTATATAAGGATAATCATCAGCATCAGTCCGATAAAGACGGTGAGGGAATACCAACTTAAACCTTTAAATATTTCATAAACTTTCCCTATATCGTCTCCCGCCATTTTGCTTACAACGCCGGCCAAAAGTGCAAAAACAAAGAAAGGTGCTGCCTGCATTACCAAATCGACCATTTTTAAAAACACTTCCATGGCACTGTCCATAAAGGCTGTAACGGGTTGTGATTTTTCATTAGGAATCAATAACAAACAGACCCCGAAAAATATTCCAAAGAAAATAATCTGCAGCATCAATCCATTATCGGTCAATGAAAAGAAGAAATTTTCAGGAACAATATCTACCAAAGGCTGCAAAGGCGTTGATTCTTTTGTTTTCTCGGCAGTCTGCATTTTTTCGGTTACTGAAGCGTCTTTAAGCTCACCTTTAGAGAGGTCGGTAATTTTCTGTGCGCGCTCAAAAAATGCGGGATCCTGCAAATAATTAATTCCATCCTTTATTTCGTGGCCTTCAGAAGCGGCCCAAATTTCATAACTTATCCTATTGTCGATTCTGCTTTGCTCATCAATAAGCTTTCCCGGCTGAATTACATTCACTAATAAAAGACCCATACTTACTGCAAAGAGCGTGGTAATTAAATACGCCAAAAGCGTCTTCCCTCCCATTCTTCCAAGACTGGATGGATCGCCAATATTCGCAACCCCACTAATTATTGATACTAAAACAAGTGGTACGGCAATCAATTTTAATAGATTGATGAAAATCTTTCCAAAGGGTGCTATCCAATTTATGGTAAATTCACTCCACCCCAGTTGGCTGGAAAGCAATGCCCAAATGATACCTAAAACAAGTCCGATGATTATCTTCCAGTGTAGCGCTAGTTTTTTCATAAAATGATTGGTCTTTTAAATTTTCGAAATTTTGTTCAATAAATAGAAATCCGCCAAAACCAGTGCGGCCATTGCCTCAACTATAGGCACTGCCCGCGGAACTACACAAGGGTCATGACGTCCCTTTCCTTCAGCCACTGCTTTATTTCCTTTGTTATCTATGGTTTGCTGACTTTGCATGATGGTAGCTACAGGTTTAAACGCTACATTAAAATAAATATCCTCTCCATTGCTTATCCCACCCTGTATTCCACCACTGTGGTTTGTTTTGGTGCTTCCGTCTTTAGTAAATGCATCATTGTGATCACTGCCCTTCATTCTTGTTCCCGCAAAACCGCTTCCATACTCAAAACCTTTTACGGCGTTTATTGAAAGCATTGCCTTACCCAATTCTGCGTGTAATTTATCAAAAACTGGTTCGCCCAAACCAAGGGGAACATTTTGAATAACACAGCTAATGGTTCCGCCAACGGTATCCCCTTCTTTTCGAATGGATTTAATAAAATCCTCCATTTTTGAAGCCATTTCGGCATCGGGACATCGTACTGGGTTTTTTTCGATTTCCGAAAAATCAACTTCTGAATAATGTTTTTTAAGTTCTATTTCGCCTACTGAAGAAACATAGGCAGTGATTTTTATACCTTGAAGCAGTTGTTTTGCAATAGCTCCGGCAACCACCCTGCAAGCCGTTTCACGTGCCGAGGAACGTCCGCCACCACGATAATCACGGATGCCGTACTTTTTATCGTAGGTATAATCTGCATGCGAAGGACGGTAAATACCTTTTATATGGCTGTAATCCTTACTTTTTTGATCGGTATTCTCAATAATGAACCCAATAGGAGTTCCCGTAGTTTTTCCTTCAAATATTCCGGAGAGAAATTTTACTTCGTCCTCTTCCTTCCGCTGGGTTACAATTGCAGATTGGCCAGGTTTGCGGCGCTGCATTTCAGCGTTTATTGCTTCAAAATCGAGAGAAAGGCCTGCTGGACAACCATCTATAATTCCGCCAATAGCGGGACCGTGCGATTCTCCAAAAGTGGTGAGTTTAAAAATTGTTCCGAAGGAATTGCCTGCCATAGGTTGCTTTTCAACAAATGTAATTGATAGGGACGAATAATGAAAATAACCTTGTTCATAATCTTTAAGAAACATGCGGCTTATTACATAACATTTTCGCATTTAAACCATAACCTTCACTTAAAGTTTGAATTCGATGATTTGTAGAAATTTGTAATGTAAAAATGTGTGATTGAAAAGAAAGGTTGAAATTGTTGTAATATCTGATGTCCATTTAGGGACCTACGGCTGCCACGCTAAAGAGCTTCTTCATTATTTAAATTCCGTAAAACCGAAAAAGATTATTTTGAACGGCGATATAATTGATATCTGGCAGTTTCGGAAAAGATATTTTCCCAAAGCACACCTTTTGATTATTAAAAAGATATTGTCTCTCGCGGCGAAGGGTGCAAAAGTGTACTATATAACCGGAAATCACGACGAAAAGCTACGGCGGTTTAGTAATACGAAAATGGGCAATATCCAAATTGTGGATAAGCTTTTACTAAATCTTGACGGAAAAAAGGCTTGGTTTTTTCATGGAGATGTGTTTGACGCTTCCGTGCAACACGCCAAATGGATTGCAAAACTTGGGGGTTGGGGCTATGATCTATTGATTCTTTTCAACAGATTTATAAATTATTTATTGGAAAAAGCAGGCCGCGAAAAATATTCGCTGTCAAAAAAAATTAAAAATAGCGTAAAGTCAGCAGTTAAGTTCATAGATAACTTTGAGACAACCGCAACCGATTTGGCAATTGAAAACGAATTTGATTACGTAGTTTGTGGTCATATTCATCAGCCTTGCATTAAAAAGGTAATTACAAGCAAAGGAAGCTGTATATACTTAAATAGTGGTGATTGGATTGAAAACTTGACCGCTTTGGAATATAATAACGAGCGATGGAACTTATATTCCTTTCAAGATAGAAAGCATCTTTTGGCTCCAGACGAATCTTTAATTGAGGAAGAAAATGGTGAAGGTTTTGAAAATATGGTTGCAGCCATGAAAGCTTTTAAAACTATTATTTAATTTTTTAAAGCTTGTCTTAAAATCGTTACCGGGTGCAATGCTTTTCTGCCTGTCCCGTCAAAAATTTGATGACGACAACTTGTGCCATTAGCTGAAATAATAGTGTCTTCGGTAGTTTTTCTTACAGCGGGAAATAACTTCAGCTCCCCTATTTTCATACTTACTTCGTAATGTTCCTTTTCATATCCAAAACTGCCCGCCATCCCGCAGCATCCTGAAGTGATAATGGTTGGTGTGTAATTTTTGGGAAGATTCAAAATGTCAAAAGTTACTTTCTGGTTGCTGATTGATTTTTGGTGACAGTGTGCGTGGATCTTAATATATTTTTCTTCGGAAGTAAACTGTGCAGCCGTAATATTTCCTTTTTGGATTTCCGCCGAAAGAAATTCTTCAACTAAAAATGCATTTTTTGAAAGGATTTCTGCGGAAATTTTATCGTCTGCCAAGCGAAGGTATTCATCGCGAAAAGTAAGTATTGCCGAAGGCTCAATGCCAAGCAAAGGTGCGTCTTTGGCCACTTTATTTTTTAAAAACGATATGTTTTTATTTGCTTCCCTTTTCGCTTCTTCCAAAAACCCTTTTGAAATCAATGCCCGGCCACTGTCCAAACCATCAATAATTTCAACTTGATAACCCAGACCGTTTAATAGTAAAAAGGAATCCATTGCAATTTCTGCATCTAGATAATTACTAAATTCGTCAACAAAAAGAAATATTTTTTGGGATACTTTTTCTTTAGATAAATAACTTGTAATTGTTTGATTTTTATAATTTTGAACTATTTTACTAAAACTTTTTGTCGAAATAATGGGCAGTGAACGATTTTGATGGACCCGACCAACTTTTTTAATAATTCTTGAAGTGAATCCATTCGTGAAAAACCAATTGGAGAGTTTCGGAAATTTGGAAGCAGCTTTGTTAAGCTTAGTACTTTTTCCGAATAATTTATTGGATAAAGAAATTCCATTAGCTTTGTTATACTGATATAAAAATTCTGCTTTCGCCGTACTAATATCAACATTACTTGGGCATTCGCTGGCACATGCCTTACAGCTGATGCAGAGATCAAAAACCTCTTTTAATTCGCCTGAGTTAAACTTATTGGCAGCTTCACTATTTGTTAAAACCTCCCGTAAGGCATTGGCACGGGCACGGGTAGTGTCTTTTTCATTTTTAGTGGCGTGATAGCTTGGGCACATTGCTCCCGCCGCTTCGTCCGTTTTTCTGCAATCCCCACTTCCGTTGCATTTTTCAGCCAATCGAAGAATACCATCGGAATCACTGAAATCCATTAATGTTTCAATATTTGGCTCTTTTCTATCAATTTCATAGCGAAGAGACTCGTCCATTTTAAAAGCATCCACAATTTTCCCGGGATTGAAAATATTTTTGGGGTCGAAAGCTGTCTTTATTCTTTTTAAAAGCGCATAATTTTTCTCTCCTATCATCAGCGGAATAAATTCTGCACGCACAATGCCATCGCCGTGCTCGCCAGAAAAGGAGCCTTTGTATTTCTTGCAGAGCAAAGCCACATCTGTCGTTATTTTTCTGAAATATGCTACACCTTCTTTCTCTTTCAAATTAAGGATGGGTCGTAAATGTAGCTCACCAGCGCCGGCGTGTGCGTAATAGACCGCCTGTTGGTCGTATTTTTTCATCAAAGCGGAAAATTCCCCTATGTAAGATGGCAAATCTTCCAAAGCAACCGCCGTATCTTCAATACAGGCAACAGCTTTTCGGTCACCGACCATATTTCCCAGAAGTCCCAAGCCTGCCTTGCGTAGTTCCAAAGCCATTTCAATTTCCTCGCCCCTTAAAACCGGACTGTGATAGCTATAGCCCGAAATTTTAAGGGAATCCATTAAAGCTTCTATTTGACTTTGTAAATCATCTTCAGAAATGCTTTTCAGTTCCAATAATAAAATTGCTTTTGGACTTCCTTCCACAAAAAACCGATAGGGTTCGTAGGTTTTGTTTTTTTTAGTGCAATCTAATATCACATTGTCCATCATTTCGCATGTATGCAGCTTGTGTTGCATTGCTACAACCACATCGTTCAAACAAGTTTCCAGCGTTTCGTAGTGTGTTGCAACCATTGCCGTGAATTGAGGCGGTAAAGGATCTAGCTGGAGTGTAATTTCTGTTGTAAAAGCAAGCGTTCCCTCACTTCCGCATAATAATTTGCAGAGATTGATTTCTTTGTTAAATTCCCCAAAAACAGAAGTATTCAGCAGGCTATCTATTGCATAGCCTGTATTTCTTCGGTGTATTTCGGGCTTTGGGAATTCCTTCCAGATTTCCTGTTGTGTTTCTTCGGAAATCAATTCATTATAAAGTGTTTTATAGATTTTTCCTTCCAAGGAATTTAATTCCAGCTTTTTAAAAAATGTTTCTTTTGAAAGAGGTTCAAAAACAACTTCTTCCCCATTGGAAAGGATTGTTTTCAACTTTAAAACCTTATCGCGCGTTACACCGTATTGAATGGAAGTCGTACCGCTGCTGTTATTGCCTACCATACCACCAATCATACAGCGATTACTGGTTGAAGTGTTTGGGCCAAAAAAAAGTCCGAAAGGTTTTAGGTATCGGTTCAGTTCATCCCTTATAACGCCAGGCTGAAGCGTTACCGTTCTTTTTTCAGTGTCTAAGGAAATTATTTGGGTGAAATGTTTTGAAACATCAACGACTATCCCCTCGCCTACACATTGCCCCGCCAAGGATGTACCGGCCGTTCTTGGAATGAGGGACACTTCGTTTTCTTCTGCAAAAACGATAAGTTGCTTGATACCACGTTCGTTAGTAGGATAAGCCACTGCCATCGGCACCATTCTATAAACCGAAGCATCTGTGGCATACAATGATGTATGAAGGGAATCAGTAAAAAATTCACCATTGAATATTTTTTGAAAATTTTGGAATCGCTTTTTCATTGTCGGTACTGTAAATGTAGAAAAATACTTAACAAAACTTTGTAAATTTTAGGATGTGGATTAGCTTCCCATTAACTATTGTCTCGCTATATTAAATATATTTTTACAACGTTAATAACTAAAAGAAAATATATGAAAAAATCAGTTTTATTAATTTTGACTATTATCGGTTTAGGTGTACAAACAAATGCCCAGGAAATAGCGAAAAATGCCATTGGTATTCGCCTTAGCGAAAGTAATGGCTTTGGCCCAGAGGTTAACTACCAACGTGCATTGGGCGATGCAAATCGCTTGGAGCTAGGGCTTGCATGGCATAGCGAACGCTATTGGGATGATGTAAAATTCACTGCAATTTATCAATGGGTATGGAACATTGACGGTGGCTTTAATTGGTATGCTGGGCCTGGTTTGGGCGCTGGAATTGAAAGTTTTGATCGTTATTATGATGATAACTATCCATATTATCGAAACAAGGATTCGGAAGCTTTTGCCTTTTTTACAGGTGATGTGGGCATAGAATACAGTTTTGATTTCCCGCTGCTTGTTTCCTTTGATTTCAGGCCGCAAGCAAATTTAGGATACAGAGATGATGTGAGTTTTGACGTAGGTTTAAGTGCGCGCTATAAATTTTAATTTCTTGATCAATGCCTCATCTAGTTTGGGGCATTGTTTTTTTCAGTAATTGCTTTTGCATACAACTGCTCATACATTGGCACAATTTTCTTTGTGTCATATACCATTGCAGCTTCTACTGCCTGTTTCTTGAAATTATTTAAAGATGCATCGGTTTCCAAAATTTTCAATGCATTTTCTGCCATTTCCCCGACATTGCCCACATCGCTCAGAAAACCACTTACGCCTTGTATATTAACTTCTGGCAAGCCTCCTGTATTGCTTGATATTACTGGAACACCACACGCCATAGCCTCTAAAGCTGCAAGTCCAAAGCTCTCCTTTTCAGATGGAAGAATAAAAAGATCTGAGAAACAAAGAATTTTATCAACTTCATTGCTATTACCAACAAATAAAACTTTTTCCTCAATTCCTTTTTTAGTACATAAAATTTCACAGGCTTCGCGTTCTGGGCCTTCTCCTACTATAATTAATTTTGAAGGAATTTTTTTCTGGATGCGGTCAAAAACCTCAATAACATCTATTACACGTTTTACCTTACGAAGGTTGCTCACGTGGGTTACAATGCGTTCATTCCTTTCCGCCATCATATCGCGTTCACAATCGGTATAAGGGTTGATTTTTTTTGGAATATCAATAAAATTGGGAACTACATGGATTTCTTTTTTAATATCAAAAAGTTGAAGTGTGTCATCCTTTAAGCTTTGCGAAACTGAAGTTACAACATCGCTATTATTAATGCTAAACGTAACTGCTGTCTTATAAAAAGGATGGCTTCCAACAAGCGTAATATCAGTGCCGTGAAGCGTTGTAACCATTGGAATATATATGTTTTCTTCTTCCAGCATTTTCTTCGCCATATAACCAGCATAAGCATGGGGAATGGCGTAATGCACATGCAGCACTTCTATTTTATGGAGTTTAACCATGTCAACCAACTTGCTGGAGAGTGCAAGCTCATATGGCTGATAGTGAAACAACGGATAATCTGGAACAGAAACTTCGTGAAAGTGAATATTTTTTGAAAGCAATTCCAACCGAACGGGTTGTTTATACGTAATGAAATGTACTTCGTGGCCGTGCTCGGCAAGTGCCAAGCCCAATTCTGTAGCCACTACTCCACTACCCCCAAAGGTTGGGTAACATACTATTGCTATCTTCATTTTTTTGGTTTCAAGTTCAAAGTTTGAAGTATTCTGAAATACCCTTAAATTCAATAATCAATTGCCTCGTAAATGGCTTCTTGGATTTTACTGCGTAAATCGCTCTTTATCAATTTTCGGTTTTCTGGATCCGGAAAGGTTCGGTTTGATAAAAATACGTAAACAATTTCCTGTTCTGGATCTGCCCATGCAAATGTTCCTGTAAATCCACTATGTCCAAAGCTGGTCATTGAAACACAACCACAGGTTGGCCCAGAAGTTCCTAATTGGGGTTTATCAAAACCAACACCGCGCCTTACGTTTTTATCACAGTAATAACAGGTGTTAAAAAGATCTAATATATCGGGATTAAAATAACGTTTGCCCCCATAAAAACCTTTCCAAAGATACATCTGCATTATTTTGGCAACATCATTACTATTGCTGAATAACCCAGCATGACCACTAACGCCACCGAGCATTGCCGCACCTTGGTCGTTCACATAACCTTGAACTTTCTGCTTTCTGAAAATATTATCTTGTTCCGTGGGCGGAATATTGTCTTTTGAAAATTTTTCTAACGGATGGTACATTGTGTAATTGGCGCCCAATGACTCATATAGATTTTCCTGAACGATAATTTCCAGAGGCTTTCCGAATTTCCGTTCTAAATATTGCTTCAAAATATAATACGGCAAGTCGCTGTATTTATATTCAAGCCGTGAGTTTAAATCACTTTCTCTAATTGTTTTGAATATGGTATCCATATAATCCCTTCGCATGTAAAGATTTTCAGCAACCTGAACATTGAAGTTTTTATCGGGAATCTCAGAATAATACTTTGAAGAGATTCCCGTTTTTTCATCGTTGAATGTATGGCGATAAAATGGTATCCATGCCTTTAAACGCGCATAGTGCGAAAGCATTTCCTTTAAAGTAATATTTGCCTTGTTTGAATTTTTGTATTTCGGAAGCATTTCTGAAAGCTTCGTATTCATACTTAATTCTTTTTTATCTACAAGTTGCATCACAAGCGGTAAGGAAGCCAGAATTTTGGTTAACGAAGCCAAATCGTAAATGGTATTGTCTTTTACTTCAATTTTATTATCATATTCGTGGTAACCAAAATTTTTCTGATAGATAACCTTCCCTTTTCGTGCCACTAAAATTTGCGCTCCGGGATACATTCCTTCACGAATTCCCAAATTTGCAAGGGAATCTATTTTTTTAAGTTTGTAGCTATTTACACCCACACTTTCGGGGGTTCCGTATTGCAGTCTTCGTAAGGATTTTGTTTGTAAAAAAGTGTTCAATGGAAAATCTTCACCCAAGGAGACAGGTAACTTACCTTTTGCTTCGCGTGCACCAAAAATTAGTTGTGCGGAAAGTTGCTGCGAAATCTTACTATTTTGATAAGACATAATAACACCTTCAAAATTGGCAGTGGTTTTTAAATCAAGCATAGCATACGGTCTCGCAAAAACATCCAGAATCACAGTATTTGTACGAGCAATTTCATAAAGCCAAACAAGTTCATTTTCCGAAAATTGAAAATTTTTCCAAGGATTTTCATTGTTTTTATGAAAGCCGATAATTACGTAATTATACTCTTTCAACTTCTGGATATAATCATCCAAACTGTTTGCCTTAACCCATTCTACGTTACCGTATTTTTTTAATTCATTTAAAAAATATTCTCCAGAATCATCACCAAAATTTACATAAGCAATCTTTTTCTTTTGAAGGTCTTTTATGGGAAGGATTGCTCGGTCGTTTTTCAATACGGTTAGTGCATTGTCCATTGCCTTTTCGTAAATTACATCGTCATTTACAGAGTTTAAATCTTCGACCAAATATGCCAATTTCACAGGCGTGTAATGGTTTAACCCGACTTTGTATTTTGCATATAGAATTTTTTTGACAGAATATGCCAATCGTTTTTCGGTAATTACCTCTTCATTGTATGAATTTATAAGAAATTCCATCGCCTTTGGAATATCTTCAGAAATCAAAAGCACGTCATTCCCTGCCAAAAAAGCCGCCAGTTCAATTTCGCCAGGTTTTTTGAAATTGGATGCGCCTTTCATGTTAAGCGCATCCGTAAAAATAAGACCATTGAAGCCCAACTCTTTTTTCAATAGGTCTGTTACAACTTTTGAAGAAAGTGAAGACGGATAATTCATCTGTATATCCAAAGCTGGAACATTCAAATGGGCAACCATCACGCTATTTAGGCCTTCACTTATGAGTCTTTTGTACGGGTAAAGTTCCAAAGTATCCAATCGTTCCCTAGTAAAATCAACAGTTGGCAAGGTTTTATGACTGTCCATTTCGGTATCGCCATGACCGGGAAAATGTTTTGCGCTTCCCATAATACCTGCGCTTTGCATGCCTTTCATAAAAGCGAGCGCCTTTTCGGTTACATTGTCCCTGTCTTCCCCGAATGAGCGGTTACCTATAATTGGGTTTTTAGGGTTTGTGTTTATGTCCACCACTGGCGCAAAGTTGATGTGAACCCCCAAACGTTTGGACTGTTCGCCAATCCTACGGCCAATTTTCTCAACGATCTTATTGTCTGTAATCGCTCCCAGAGTCATATTCCACGGAAAAGCGTAGGTAGAATCAAGGCGCATGGCAAGACCCCATTCCGCGTCCATACCAATCAATAAAGGTATTTTTGCGAGAGACTGAAACTCATTGTTCAGTTTGGCTTGGCGAACAGGACCTCCTTTGGAAAAAATGACACCTCCCAAATGATAATTTGTAATGAGGTCTTTAATCTTGTCAGCTTTAGACTTTGGGTCACTCGAAAAAATATCTGCCATAAAAAGCTGGCCCATTTTTTCTTCCAAAGTCATGGAATCATAAATGCTATCGACCCATTTTTTTTGATTCTGAAAATCGTTTTTTACAATTAATGGGTTCTTATCTTGGGAAAAAACCGACAGATGTATAAGTGCAAAAAGGAAAGTGAGCAGTATGTTCTTCATAAGTAAAATTTCCCCTTTATGATAAAAATCTATTGTGCCAGCTTTCGTGTGCGGGAACTTCCCAATTTTCAAGATATTCTGCTTTTGTATTGACTAGATTGTTAAAGACGATAGTGTTTTTTGAAACTGATTTGTCCTTTGCCATTTTTCTGAAATCTGCTAAAGGTTTATAGGCTATATATTCCCCCGAATAGAAGGTAACGTTCATTTTATCGAGCAGATCCACATCAAATTTCTCTTGAAGTGATTGTATGAAATGTACCGAGGCATCAATACTGCAACCTGACGCTGAGGCATTTGCCTGATTGAGCCCTAGAATGATAAAACGATTGTGTTTTATTTCAAGACCCGCCTCAAGATCAGCACCGTGGGCGGTCCATTTGGTCAGGAAATCTTCTGATAATTTGGTGATTTCGGCAACTTCATCGTCGCTTAATTTTCTATTGGCCTGATAGATCCATATTCTGGAATCATCGGGCAGGTTTTTAAAATCTGTCAACATTTTTTAAATGATCTTGTTGATTGTATAAGATGCCCATTCTGGCGCTGCGAAATGCCCTTTGGAGAAAAACAATCAAATAGGTTTTTATAAATCTTCTGCATTTGCAATCATTTCTGCAACGTCCATTACTTGCACATTTTCTTCAGCGTTTTTGGCTTTTACGCCATCGGTCATCATTACCATACAAAACGGGCAACCCGTTGCAATTATCTTTGATGAAGTTTCCAACGCTTGTTCGGTTCGAGCAACGTTTACGTCTGTGTCTCCAGCTTCGGGTTCTTTAAACATCTGTGCTCCACCAGCACCACAGCACATGCCATGTTTTTTGTTACGCTTCATCTCTACCAGTTCCACTTCCAGTTTTTCAAGAAGGTTTCTAGGAGCTTCATATTCGCCATTTGCCCTTCCCAAATAACACGGATCGTGGAATGTGATTTTTTTTCCTTTAAATTTTCCGCCCTCAACTTTCAACCTGCCTTCTTCCAGTAAGGATTTTAGGAATTGGGTGTGGTGCATAATTTCATAATTACCGCCAAGACCGGGATATTCATTTTTGATGGTGTTAAAACAATGCGGGCAAGCGGTAACTATCTTCTTTATTTCATAACCGTTCAGCACTTCAATATTGGTCATTGCCTGCATTTGGAACAGAAACTCATTTCCAGCTCTTTTTGCGGGATCACCAGTACAGCTTTCCTCGGTTCCCAAAACGGCAAAATCTATATTTGCTTTGTTGAGCAATTTTACAAAGGCTTTGGTTATTTTTTTTGCACGGTCGTCAAAACTCCCAGCGCAGCCAACCCAAAACAGTACTTCCGGTTGCTTGCCTTGGGCCATATATTCGGCCATTGTTGGGACTTTTATTTGTTCAGTCATTTCTTAAAGTTTCTATTTTCAACCCTTCGACTGCGCTCAGGGTGATAATTAATATTAATCTTCAAACACTTCAATGGTCACTTCTTTCTCTACCAAATCTGTAAATCTACCTTTATATCGCGTAGCTCTCACTAAATGGTTATCCACCCAATGATAGTTACCACCGCGAGGTTTTCCCATCAACATACTGTGGTATTTAAAACCGTGCTTTTTAAGCCAAGTTTCGGTTACTTCGCGATGGGCTTCGGTTCGGGAGGTAAAAAAACAGATGACGTTCCCTTCATCATACCACTTGTTCAAGGTTTTTAAAGCATCTGGAAATGGCTTACAGGTTGCCATTCGTTCGGGTTCCTCATTTGGAATGTCATCGGTAATTGTTCCGTCAATGTCTATCAAGTAATTTTTTATCCCTTCGGGAAGAATTGGGCTTACATGTTCCCCCATTTCCACTTTATCGTGCAGCATTTTTTCTACTTCCTCTTTCTTCATTATTATTTCTTTTCAATTCAAAATACAATCAATTTTCATTCTTCCAATTCAATCGATCCATTTGGTTGTATGGCCAAGGTGCGCCGTTGTTTTCAATATTTGTCATCGCAACATTCAACTCTGTTGGAGCTGCCGATTGTTCCATCACCAAGTATTGGCGCATATCCATAATAATGCTCAATGGGTCAATACTTACGGGACAAGCCTCTACACAGGCGTTACAAGTGGTGCAGGCCCAAAGTTCTTCCCTTGTAATATAATCGTCCAACAATTGTTTTCCGTCTGGTTTGAATTCGCCATTTTTGTCAATATTCTTTCCAATCTCTTCCAAACGATCACGAGTATCCATCATTATTTTACGGGGCGAAAGTTTTTTCCCGGTGATATTTGCAGGACATTCGCTGGTACAGCGGCCACATTCGGTGCAGGTATATGCATTCAGTAATTGTATCCTGCTTAAATCCATTACATCACTGGCACCAAATTTAGCAGGAGTTTCGGTTGCTCCTTCAGCGGGTGCTGCAAACGGATCTGCATTTGGATCCATCATCATTTTTACTTCATTAGTAACGGAATCTAGATTTTTAAACTTTCCTTTTGGAGCCACTTTTCCGAAGTAAACATTTGGAAAGGCCAGTATTATGTGAAGATGTTTTGAAAAGTATAGGTAATTCAGGAATACAAGAATTCCTAAAATATGAAGCCACCAAGCACTTCGTTCAATAGCGATATAGGTTGCTTCGGACAAACCGTCCATAAACGGAACAATAAACTTACTCACAGGAAATGCTCCAGCCTCAACATAATGAGCTGACCCTAATGCCTGTAGGGATTGATCGGCAGCGTTCATGGTTAGAAACAGAATCATCAATATCATTTCAAAATAGAGAATAAAATTACCGTCATTCTTTGGCCAGCCTTTCATTTCCGGTTTCCAAAAGCGTTGTAGTTTTTGAACATTTCTTCGTGTCCAAAAAAGAATAACGCCAACCAAAACCAAAAGTGCCAGTATTTCAAAAGAGGCAATTAAAAAGTTGTACAATCCTGCGGGAAGTACTGTGGAAAAAATGCGGTGTGTACCAAAAATACCATCTATGATAATTTCAAGAACTTCAATATTGATGATGACAAACCCAATATAAACAAACAGGTGCAGCAATCCAGGAATGGGCCTAACTACCATTTTTGATTGGCCCAGAGCTATACGGACTACATTGCTCCACCGTTGTCCCGTATTGTCAGAAGCATCAACCTCCTGTCCCAACTTGATGTTGCGAATTATTTTACGGATGTTCATTGTAAAATAACCTATTCCCGCCACTAGGGCGATGCTGAAGAGTATGTTAGGAAGGTACTGCATGGTTTATTCGTCTGGGTTGTCCGGTGTTACGTATTCTTTCTGTTTTTTACCAAATACAGAAATGTGAACGTATCGTTTTGGGTTCAGTTTTACGTCTTGTAAAAGTTGTTCAAGCTGTCTGGAAGCACCTTCTAAATTTTGGTAGAGTTTGTCGTCTTTTAACAATTTGCCAATAGAACCTTCTCCATTATCTACTCCCGCTACAATTTTATCCATTTTGTCAACCACATTCTGAAGATCGGCAACCAATTTTCCGGTTTCCAATTGTGCCAATGAATCTGTTAACTGGGAAAGGTTGCTTGCGGTTTTATCAAGATTGGTAAAGGTATTGTCCAGTTTTCCGGTATTGTTTGAAAGAATTTGATTTAGGTTTTCAGAAACCCCTGAAAAGGAATTTAATGTATTGTTTAGGTTTTCAATGGCCTCTTTCAAATTTTTTTGAGTCTCTTTATCCACAATTGCATTCATGCTCAATAAAAGCGTGTCTATGGTAGCAAGGGTATTATTTACCTTTTTTTCCAAAGGAGCAAGTGCTTTTGAAACGGCGGTCAACATACCGTCTTCCACATCGCCACGAAGGGTGTCACCGCTTTTGGCAATGTTTTTTGCATCATACTCCGGGAAAATCCCCAAGTTTTTCCCACCAAGAAGACCAGAGCTATAAATTCTAACTATACTGTTTCTTGAAAAGTCGAAGTCCTTTTCAACCGTAAATTTAACAACCAAACCACCTTTTGAATTGGCAAAGGTTATATCCTGAACTTTACCCACGGTAAGTCCATTGATAGTAACGGGCGCAGCTTGGGCCAATCCTTCCACGTTGTCATATTTTACATAGAATTCACGGTTTTTGTCTAACAGGTTGGTACCTTTTAAAAAACTATAGCCAAATATCAATAATAATATGGCGCCAATGGCAAGAATTCCGGTTTTAACTTCTTTGGATAGTCTCAAGAGTGCAATTTTAGATTTTGAACAAATTTAAGTGATAAATATAAAGAAAGCACGCTAATTGGCTTTCGATTTTAACACTTCTTGCACATTAACTTTTTTTCCTTTTTTAAAAGCAACAATATATGCGGATGGAAACCCTTTTTGTTGTACAAAGGTTTTCATTACCTGAATTTTGTTATAATCAGAGGTTTCTCCATAATAATACTTATAAAGGCCATCTTCTTTTTCTCGAGCTACATCTTTGAGCCTCTTAAAATTACTGGGCGTTGGGTCCAGTTTTTTTCTACTGGCAGCTAATTGAACCCTAAAAGTTACGCCTTCATATAAATCTGCTTTTGTTGTCTCAATTACTTTTTCAACTTCCAGTTCCTTAACTTCGGGGTCTTTAACATTATCATTTGCCACGGAAAGACTACTTATATAGGTTTTAATGGCAGCGCTTATTTCACGTGCCATATCAGTCTGCCCTTTTGCTGAATTCAAATATGCACCTTCTTTTTTATTAGTAAGAAAACCTGTTTCAATCAAAACACTGGGCATATAGGTATTATGAAGAACCCAGAAACCGGCCTGTTTAACGCTGCGGTCATTTTGTTTTAGGTTGTTTACAATATTGTTTTGTACCAAACTTGCTAAAAGTATACTTTGATCAAGATATTCTTCTTGCATCAATACCATTCCTATTAACGATTCTGGAGCGTTAGGGTCAAAACCTCCATATTTTTCTTTATAGTTATCTTCCAAATAGATAACCTCGTTCTCCTTTTTTGCAACCTCAAAGTTTGCTTGGCTTTTGTGCAACCCAAGCACAAAGGTTTCAGTGCCAAACGCATTGCTGCTGTGGGCATTGCAGTGCACAGAAACAAAAAGATCTGCATCTGCCCTGTTGGCTATTGCAGCACGTTCGCGAAGTTCAATAAAAACATCTGTTTTACGGGTATAGATTACTTTTACATTAGGGATTTTTTCAAGCTCCGCTCCCACTTTTAAAACAATATTGAGTGAAATTTCAGATTCTTTATATCCATTTCCTTTATTTCCGTGGTCGTGGCCACCGTGACCTGCATCCAAAACCACAACAAATGGTTTTATAGGATTTTCAGCCGCTGAAGCAGTAATAGAAAACAATGAAATACTTATTATTAATACGAAAGAAGAAAAAATTTTCGTTTTCATATACCTGTTAACGATTAATAAAAATTGATATTTTAAAAATTTCATTTAAAAAAACGTACCCCAAAAAATATGTTTATTTTTGAGCGTTTCAAATACTGAGCCAAAACTACAAAATAATAGCATCAGCACATTGCGAACCAACAGGCATTACTTAACAATCTTCTTAACATTCCTGCTTCTTTGCAGTTCAGTTTTGCATGCGCAGGACATTCCAACAAAGAATGAAGCTAACATCCCCAAAACCACTAAAGAAGACACTCTTTCAGTAAACCTAAAACCAATTGTTGATGAAATAAACGAGCAAGCCCAAGATACCGTAAAGACTGATTCCATAAAGCCACCCAAGGAAACTTTAACAGACATTGTGGATTATTATGGGGAAGACTACGTACTGCTCAATAGAAAGGAGAACAAAGTCTATATGTATAACAAAGCGTATATCATATATGAAGATATGCGCATAGATGCAGGCCTTATAATTCTAGATTACAACAAAAACGAAGTATATGCCAAAGGAATAGACAGCGCTGGAGTTTATAGCCAACGTCCCATTTTCGTTCAGGCCAACAATAGAGTAGAGCCAGATTCCATCCGATATAATTTTGATACAGAAAAAGCATTGGTCTATAATAGTAGAACGGAACAAAACGGCTTTAGGGTAATTTCTGAAGTGACCAAAAAAGTAAACGATTCCGTAGTTTATCTTCGGAATGTGAAGTTTACTACTTCAAAAAATATTGACGATCCGGAATATTACTTTTACACCCGGAAGGCGAAGTTTGTTCCAAAGAAAAAAATAGTAACAGGTTTAACAAATATGTACATTGCAGATGTGCCAACGCCTGTGGGGCTTCCCTTTGCATATTTTCCACTAACAGAAGATCGCACCTCTGGTTTTATTATCCCTTCCTTTGGCGAAAACAACAGTCGAGGGTTTTTCTTTCAGAATGGTGGGTATTACTTCGCCATAAATGATTACCTGGATTTTAGTCTATTGGGCGACTATTATACAAACGGAAGCTATGCCCTTCGTGGCGAATCTGCTTATGTATTAAAATATAAGTACCGTGGAAATTTTAGTGCACGGTATGAATATCTTGTTCAGGAAGAACGGGGTTTTCCTAATTTTCAGGAAAGCGCTATTTACAACATTCGGTGGACGCACAGCCAAGATACAAAGAGCAATCCAAACTCGCGTTTTTCGGCTTCGGTGAATTTGGGAAGTAGTAAATATTTCAATCAATCCATCAACCAGACCAATAACGCTAGTGCTTTAGTGAATACGCTTAGCTCCTCCGTTTCCTATTCAAAGAGTTTTGAGGGTGATCCACAGGTTAACTTGACTGTGGCAGCTACACATTCGCAAAACACGAATACACAACAAATATCAATGTCTTTGCCAAACTTGAATGCAAGTGTTTCAAGGATTTATCCTTTTGCACCAAAGGATGGTACCAAAAAGGGGATTATTCAAAACATTAACTTTCAGTATGATGTTACTGCGGAAAACCGAATCCAGACAGTTGATTCGCTTTTCTTTAAACAGGAAATGTTCAACAGCGCACAGATTGGGGCGCAGCATAATATTCCAATTACCACAAACTTTAAAATCCTTAAATATTTAAGTGCTTCAGCCGGAACTAACTATCGGGAAACTTGGGTTTTGAAAAGTACGCGCAAACGGTATGATGAAACTGCAAATGATGGTGGTGGAGGTATTGTTCAGGACACGGTTTCAGGTTTTGAAAGCTACCGGACTTATAATTTTTCAACCAGTTTGGGAACTACATTGTACGGACTTTTCAACTTTGGCACAGATAAAAAAATTCAAGCCATTCGCCACGTGGTGCGCCCTTCCGTTAGCTATAACATAAATCCGGCATTTGACAGGTATTATGATGAATTCCTTGTGCCTGAAACGGCAAATGAGGCTGCACACGTTGAGCAATATTCCCGTTTTGAAAACACGCTTTACGGCCCACCAAGCAAAATATATTCCAGTAGTATAGGCCTGTCTTTGAGCAATACGTTTGAAGCCAAAATACGCGACCGTGATACCACTGCTTTGGAACCGAAAAAGGTTGTGTTGCTGAACAACCTAAATTTTTCAACCGCATATAATCTTGCGGGTGATTCTTTAAATTGGAGCCCCCTACAATTCACCGGAAGCATTCCCATTGTGAAAAAGCTTGATTTCAACTTCAGTGGAGCACTGGATCCTTATGCGCTGGACAACAATAATAATAAAATTGATGTTTTCAACATTAACAATGGCGGAAGCCTTTTTAGGCTTACCAATGCCAATGTTAGCATAAACTATTCATTCAGCAGTAAAGATTTTGAAAGCGATGGCAAGGATACCGATAAAATAGACAATGAAACTTTTAGAAACGGTGGCAGGCCCGATGATCTTTTTGGAGAAGCTTCCAATATTTATGACGGGCAGATTTATAAAGAAAGAGATGATGAGGATGTTGACAAAACCAATGTGGAATGGTACAACTTCACTATTCCGTGGGATGTCCGCTTTGCCTATACCATCACTTACGGCAATGCACAGCGGCAGAATGAAATATCCAGCCAATCGTTTATGATGAGTACAAATATGGAATTGGCACCCCGTTGGACCGTAGGTGTTTCCTCTGGTTATGATTTTAAAAACAAAGGTGTAACTTTAACGCAGTTCCGATTCCAGCGCGATTTGGAAAGCTGGCAAATGAGCTTTAATTGGACGCCCATAGGTAGTATCAATACGGCTTGGTATTTTTTTATAGGCATAAAATCTTCCGTACTTAGTGATATTAAATATGACAAACGTAGGGAGAGCGACAAGAGACTCTAATGAATAATTACTGATTCACAAACTCACAAATTTACCCTTTAATGAGAAAAATAATCACCACCCCCCACGCCCCTGCCCCTATTGGCCCATACAACCAAGCGGTTCTTAACGGCAGTATGCTATACACCTCTGGGCAGATAGCCATTGACCCAAAAACCGGCAATTTGGTAACAGATGATATTAAAACTGAAACCAAACTGGTTATGGAAAACCTAAGGGCCATTCTTACCAAAGCCGGAATGACATTTGAAAATGTACTGAAAACCTCCATCTTTATTAGTGATATGCACAACTTTGCTGCCATCAATGAGGTTTATGCCACATATTTTAACGAAGCCACTGCCCCAGCACGTGAAACTGTTGAGGTTGCCAATCTGCCTAAGTTTGTAAATGTGGAAATTTCGGTAATTGCTTCGTTTTAAGAGCTCGCCATAATTCGTTACAAAACCGCTTTTTCTGTTTAAAAATTTATACGCTTTTTTAACAACAAAAAGCCCACCTTTTATAATCCCAAAAGTGCATATACATAATAGTTGGCAACCATTTAAAAGCAATCACGAAATGAAACCATTTAATGTCATATTTGCTTTATTATTAACTGCATTGTCAGCAAATGGACAATCATTAAGACTTCCTGCAGAATGGGAAAAGCAAGAGAGGGTTCACCTTGCTTGGTTTGGAAATGACAGACGAGATACTGTATTGTGCCGGGTTGTGGAAGCTCTTCAGCCCGATATCGAGATTATCCTTAATATACCTCACGATTCTTTGTCATCAAGCATAAAATCTAAACTTAACAACTATAAAATTGATACTTCAAAAATCCATTTTGCCACAGATCCAAATGTAGATTTTTGGACAAGAGACCCGCTATTTTTTGTATTGGAAAATCAACAATTAAAAATGGTGGATTTTAATTACTCAATGTATGGTGTATATCCTGAAATAATTGATACACCTATTCCCGATTACATAAAAAGTATCGGAGAGTATGATAAACGATTGGCTGCCCAATTAAATATCCCAACGATAAAAAGTGATTTTGTTTTCGAAGCCGGAGGGATAGAGTCGAATGGTAAGGGAACATTTCTCATTATAAAAGAAATGGCACTACAACGAAACCCAACAAAATCATTGTTAGAAATTGAAAATGAGTTGACAAGGGTTTTAGGAGCAAAAAAAATTGTTTGGCTTAAGGACGGTCTAATAGAAGACAGAATCTTTAAAAACTTTGGACCATTTTACAAAAACTATTTTGGTGGTGGTGCCAATAGGCACATTGACGAACTATGTAGATTTGTTGATGACCACACAGTTATTCTGCCATTTATTGATAAAAAGGACATATCAAAAAGCCCTGTCGACAGCATCAATTATTATATGCTGGAAGAAAATTTTAAGATTTTGAAAAAAGCGACCAATGCAGAAGGCAAAAAATTAGAAATACACAGAGTTCCTATGCCCGAAATAGAGCAACTTAAATACACTTATATAATCGACAATGACACCGAAAGTGAATTTAAAGATTTTGGATTTAGAGCTGGTGACACAATATATAGAGTTCCAGCAGCAAGTTATGTGAATTATTTTATCAGCAACAATACGGTATTAATACCAAAATATTGGAAAGAAGGAATGTCTGCATCCCAAAAACAAAAAGACCAAGATGTGAAAGAACTATTTGAAAAACTTTTCCCTGACAGAAAGATTATACAGATTTACACTTTAAGTATAAATCGCGGAGGTGGAGGTATTCATTGTATGACACACGAACAACCAGCGACTGAAAAATAACGGTTGTAAACATTGTGCATAAGTAATAGCGGTTAAAGTGATAAAACGAAAGTAAGATTACACTTATCTTTAGATTTTAAAACTCCAAATATGGTGTATAAATTAACAGCGAAAAATCTCCCGAAGCTTCGGGATTAACCTGTAGCCATATTTTAGGACGAGACATACAAAATATCCAAGAAAAGAATGCAGTTAAAAGAATTTGATTCGTTAGAAATTTTAACCTTTAAAAACAGTAAAAGCGAATTTCAAAAGCATTTTCACGATTCCTATGTCCTATCTTTTATAGAAAAAGGAACTTTTATAGAAAATAATCTCTATGGTGTTACCGGGAACATTCTCATTTCTCATCCTTATGAGGTCCATGAAAATAAAATTTTCGATGATAATCCTTATACAGTAACCTCATTATACATAAACCCTGACATTATAAAATATTTCAGCAAACAGGACAACATTTCATTTCCAGAAAAAGTAATTGATAATCAGGCGTTATTCAATCAGTTTAAACACTATTTTTCTGAGTTATATGCAGGGAATTTAGAAAGCAATGATCTATTAATTAAAGGATTAAACCAACTTATTTTAACCAATGGGGAAAAGGGTGCTTTTCAATCTGAACAACATCATTATTCTTTTATGCCTGAAATATTGCAATACATAAACCAAAAATGCAATGAAAAAATAAGACTGGACGATTTAGCCCAAATAGCAAAACAAAGCAAATACAGTTTTATTCGGCAATTCAAAAAAAGTATAGGCATCACACCTTTCGAATATGTAAATCTTCAAAGAACCATTCAAGCAAAAAGACATTTACGGGAAGGAAGATCTCTCATTGAAACTGCCTTGTCAACTGGTTATTATGATCAGAGTCACTTTAGTCATTATTTTAAGCACTATGTAGGTTTAAGTCCTCATGATTATGCTACCCGCAATATATTACAAGACATTTAGAATCGGGTAAACTATGTTTGTGCTCAATTCTAAATTGACATTTTAATGAAATACCATTTCTTACTTTTTCTATTGATTTGTGCTAACACCTTTTGCTTGGCACAAAACAATCAGGAGTTTGATACTGTCCTAAAGATCACATCCACACCTCTTAAAAACCAACAGTCTTCCGGCACTTGTTGGAGCTTTGCCACCACCTCATTTTTAGAAACAGAAGCTATTCGACTTGGCAAAGAACCCGTATCCTTATCACCTATTTTTTATGTGGCTCCTGCTTATTTAGGAAAGGCAAAGAAATATATTGAAAAAAGGGGCAATAGTTATTTTGCGGAAGGCGATTTAACGTTTAGTGTATTAGATGCATATAAAAAATTTGGAGCAATTCCCGAAACGGTTTACAATGGCATCATTGAAGGAGATTGGCAACATGACCATGTAGAAATGGATGATTTGCTTCTGGCCATGGTAGAGTCCATCGCCAAATCGGGTTATGAAAGGATAAAACCATATAGTTGGAGTAAGGCACTTGAAGCTGTCCTAAATGCTTACCTCGGAACACCACCTGCTACCTTTGTTTATAAAGGTAAATTATATTCTCCAAAAACATTTGCTGAGGAATATGTTGGAATAAACCCTGATGAATACATCGAAATAACAAGTTATTCACATCATGATTTCTACAAACTATTTGTTTTAGACATTCCCGCCAATTGGAATCAAAACAACTATCTTAACCTACCTATTCAGGACTTTGAAAAAACAATAGATTACGCCCTTGAAAACGGATACAGTCTGGCTTGGGACGGTGATGCTTCCGAACCGTTATTTGATTTTGAAAAAGGAATCTTACAACTCTCTAATGATGAAGAAAATACCATTATCACACAAGAGCTAAGACAAAAAACATTTGACAATAAATCAACCACCGACGATCACAATATGCATCTCATCGGAAAGGCAAAAGATAAGAGTGGCAACCCATATTATTTGCTAAAAAATTCTGAAGGGAGTAATGACATGGAAGGTTATATCTACATGACCAAAAATGCCTTGTTGCTAAAAACAATCTCTCTTTTGGTCCATAAAGACGGCATTCCTAGTGAAATAAAATTAAAATCAGACTTGAAATAATGAATACTAAACTTCCCCTTTTTATCGTACTACTTTTTTTAATCGCATCTTGTCAGCCTAAAAGAAACACAAAAAAAGAATCTATGTATGGCACATGGCAATCTATAGGCTATGGTAAAATTCTAAAAATAGATTCTGCCAAATATCAATACTATGATATTACTAAAGTTTCCTGTTTGCCTTCAAAAGAAGGAGACATTTCCGAAATAAAAAACTCAATAGAAGTACTCAATGATACGCTTGCCGTAAAAAGAGGATTCAATTTTTATTACTATACAAGAGCAACCGAGTTCGATGATTTATGCAAGAAAAATATAACGGACAAAAATGACCCCTTGCTAAACTTTGAAGTATTTTCAGAAACCTTAAAAAACCACTACGCCTATTTTGAACTGAACGGGATAAATTGGGACGCTGTATATAAAAAAGCAAAAGAAAAAATCAACCCAAACACCTCAGAAGTTGAATTGTATTTGATTATGCAAGAAGTTATTGACACTTTAAAAGATAATCACGGTTATATTGAACCCACGGACAAAGTTTATGAATTGGCAGAAGAACAAAAAGCTAAAGAAGAAGGAACAAATAAATTAAAGGAATACGGCGATTTTGAAATTGCTGATTTGGTGGCGAAACATTTTATCATAGAGGATCTAACCCAAGACTCATGGCTTATAAAATGGGGCAAAATGGAAAACAATATTGGTTATATTCAAATCAAAACCATGTTTTTATATGGTGATTTAAGTTTGAATGACAGCCTCATAAAAGAAAATGGTTTTGTTTCTACCTATATGGATGAATTTAATAAATTGAGCTATGAGGAGCAAATAGAAAAAGAAGTTGCCGGTGTTAGAAAGATTATGGAAAAGGTAATGCAAGACCTTAAAGATACTCAGTCTATCATTATTGATGTTCGATTTAATGGTGGTGGGCAAGATGCTGTATCCTTAGAAATTTTACACTATTTTAATGTCGTCAGAAAACAGGTTGCTTCCAAAAAAGCACAATACAAAAATGGATTTACCAAGAAAACTCCCATCTATTTAGAAGCTGTAAAAAATCCTTATACTCAACCGGTCTATTTGCTTACCTCACAGCAATCGGCAAGTGCAACTGATATGTTGGCATTGGCTTCATTAGAAGTTAATCACTTAAAACGTATCGGCTCCCACACCAATGGAGCCATCTCCGATGCTCTGGAAAAAACATTGCCAAATGAATGGTATTTTTCGGTATCAAATGAAATTTATACCGATATGCAAGGTAAATGCTATGAGAATATTGGAATTCCGGTGGATTTTGAATTGAATTACCCTGAAGATAGACAAACATTTTTCAGATTGGTGGCCGATGATTTAGAAGCTGATAAAATGAATATACTCAATGCCATAAAAAATTTAGACGTCAATGAAAAATAGAGAATTTTGGATACAAATCATCGCCTTTGTCATCTCACTTTTGGCTATTTTATTTACTAGAGAATTCATCTCTTATCAATTGATTCAAAACGGAATCGAATCCTATCGGATTCACATTTCCATAAGTATTGGAGCAAATCTTGTTTTAATCTTAGTTTCCTATTTCTTTATTAAGAAAAATGGACTTTTTCAGATTGCCGGAATAAAATCAACACGACTCCAAAAATGGTATTTATTGATATTTCCGCTTGTATATTTAGTATTGCTCAATGCCCTTTTTTTGGACGACTTAAACACAGACTTGCTTTTTCCAAATATTGGTTTTCTATTTATATATGCACTATCCATAGGGATTTCAGAAGAATTGAGCATTCGTGGATTTTTACAGTCTCATTTAATCAATCGATTTGGAAACACCAAGAAAAACATTGTTTTATCGGTAATTGCAACATCCTTCTTCTTTGGAATACTTCATCTAATCAATTTCAACAAAGGATTATATGGGGAATTGTCACAAGTCTGTTTTGCCACTTTTATTGGTGTCATGTTCGGGGCTTTACTTATAATCACAAAACGAATTTATCCCTTAATTATCATCCACTCCATTATTGATTTTGTAGCAAAATTGGACTCCACCGGACTGCCGATAAAACAAAAAATTTCTGAACCGACATCCATTGAAAATGCTGCTTTGAGTATGTTGCTCGTATTACCTTGCTTGATTTATGGACTATTTCTAATGAAAAGGTATAAGTTAATCGATCAGACTACAGTATAGCACTATGCACAACACCGGTAACCGTTGCACAACTCCTATTTTCTGAATAATTCCACCCCTTTTAAAGCGATTTAAGCGATGTTTGTTTTTTGGGTGTGTGATTTTCGTTGGAATTTTAAGTGGCTTAATTCACGTAACCTCTCATAGCCTAAACCGTTGGAAACAAGCTGAAAAAAGAAAATTTATTACCAATTTGGTAACTTTTTTATTATATTTGCAACAAAATAAGTATAATGTGAGAGTAATTGCCAAACGTACTTTACGAGATTTTTGGGAAAAACACGCAGACTGTGAAGAACAATTGAAATCTTGGTATAGAGAAACTGAAAAATCTGAATGGACAAATATTAATGAATTAAAAAATGACTATCCAAGTGCAAGTATTTTAAAAGACAATCGAATTGTTTACAACATTAAAGGCAATAATTATCGCTTGATTGTAAAATTCAACTTTGAATATGGAGTATGCTGGATAAGGTTTATTGGAACTCACGCAGAATACGACAAAATAGACGCAAATAACATCTGATTATGAAAATATTACCTATTAGAAACGAAAAAGATTATCAAAAAGCTCTCGACAGACTTGAGGATATTTTTGATGCAAAAAAGGGAACGGAAGAAGGAGACGAACTGGAAATCCTTTCAATTTTGATCGACCGTTACGAAAATGAAAATTTTCCAATCGGAATGCCTGACCCAATCGAGGCAATCAAATTTCGAATGGAGCAAATGGGAATGAAACAAAAGGATTTGGCAGAAGTGGTCGGATATAAAAGTAGGGTTAGTGAAATTTTAAGCAAAAAACGAAAACTGACTTTAGATATGATTAGAAAACTGAACGCAACACTTCATATTCCAACTGAAGTTTTAGTTCAAGATTATTAATAAAACGCCAGTGCCTAAAAACGGTAACTGTTGCACAACTACTATTTTCTGAATATTTCCACCTATTTTAATGCGATTTAAGCGGTGCTTGTTTTCTTGGTGTCTAATTTTTAGTGGCTTAATTCATCGCTAGTGAGGGCATATAGGTTCGGTCTTCTAAAACGCCAAAATTCCCTCGAAATTTTTATGTATCTTCGATTCACAAAACATTACCTTCGGTATCTTCATAAATCCGGCGGGACACTGTACGCAAGCT
>JAGQYY010000099.1 GCA_020435825.1 Aequorivita sp. | reverse complement strand
ATATACTTTTCTACAAACCAAATGTACCGATTGCCATAATTGAGGCTAAAGACAACAATCACAGCGTAAAAAGCGGAATTCAACAAGCTCTTGATTACGCCAATACCTTAGATATTCCTTGTGTGTTTAGTAGCAATGGAGACGGATTTTACTTTCACGATAAAACTACAACGGACGGAGAAATTGAGAAAGAACTGACTATAGACCAATTCCCAAGTCCTGAAATTCTTTGGCAGAAATATAAAAAGTACAAAGGAATAGAAACCGAAGAGGTTGAAGAAATCGCAAAGCAAGATTATTTTCAAGATAATTCAGGTAAAACACCAAGATATTACCAGCAGATTGCAATAAACAGAACCATTGAAGCAGTTGCAAAAAAGCAGAATAGAATACTATTAGTAATGGCAACTGGTTGTGGTAAAACATATACTGCTTTCCATTTGATATGGAGATTATGGAAAAGTGGAGCAAAAAAGAGAATCCTGTTTTTAGCAGACAGAACTGCATTAATTGACCAAACATTTAGAAAAGATTTTGCTCCATTTAAAGAAGCAATGACCATTATCAAAAACAAGAAAATTGATACGGCTTACAATATTTATTTAGCATTATATCAAGGTTTATCAGACAGTAAATCTGATGATGCTTACAAACAATTTAGTCCTGATTTTTTTGATTTAATCATTATAGATGAGTGCCACAGAGGAAGTGCAAAGGAAGATAGCAAATGGCGTGAAATATTAGCTTATTTCAATAATGCCACACATATTGGTTTAACGGCTACTCCAAAAGAAACAACTGAAGTATCCAATATTGATTATTTCGGAGAACCAATTTACACCTATTCTTTAAAACAAGGAATTGATGATGGTTTTCTCGCACCTTACAAAGTTATAAAAGTCACTTTAGATATTGATGCAGAAGGTTGGCGTCCACCAAAGGGATTTTTAGATAAAAATGGTAATCCTGTTGAAGACAGAATCTATAACCGAACCGATTTTGACAAAAATATTGTGGTAGAAGAACGCAGAAAATTAGTCGCCAAAAAGATTACTGAATTTTTAAAAGGGTATGACCGATTTGCCAAAACAATAGTTTTCTGTATTGATATTGAACACGCAGAAGGAATGCGTTCTGCATTGGCAAATGCCAATGCGGATTTATTTGCTCAAAACAATAAGTATGTAATGCAAATTACAGGCGATAATGAAGAAGGAAAACGAGAATTGGACAGCTTTATCAATCCAAGTGAAGCCTATCCTGTTATTGCAACCACTTCAAAATTAATGACAACAGGAGTTGATGCTCAAACTTGCAAATTGATTGTATTAGACAGCAACATTGGTTCTATGACCGAGTTTAAGCAAATTATTGGTCGTGGCACAAGAATCAATGAAGAATATGGTAAAACCTATTTCACCATTATGGACTTTAGAAATGTGACCAACTTATTTGCCGATCCTGATTTTGATGGCGACCCGGTAATGATAAAACAAGTTGGTGAAGATGATGATTTATCAGGTGCAGAAGATGAAACCACGGGTGGAGTTATCACAGACATTTTGGATGGGGAGGAAGTAGAATTTCCGGAAATTGAAGGTGGTGGAGAAATTGAAGAAGATAGAAGACGAGAAAAAATTCGTGTTGATGGCATTCAGGTAAAAATTGTAAATGAGCGTGTGCAATATCTCGGAAATGATGGCAAAATCATAACCGAAAGCTTAAAAGACTACACTAAAAACAGCGTAACCAAACAATATCAGAGTTTAGAAAAATTTTTGAATACTTGGAATAATGCAGAAAAGAAAGAAGCTATTGTCGAAGAATTGGAAGAACAAGGGATTTTCTTTGATGCTTTAAAAGATGAAGTCGGTGCAGCGTTTGATCCTTTCGATTTAATTTGTCATATAGCTTTTGAGGCAAAACCTTTAACAAGAAAAGAACGCGCTAATAATGTGAAAAAGCGAAACTATTTTACCAAATATGGAGACAAAGCCCAAGCAGTTTTAAATAGTTTACTCGATAAATATGCAGAAGATGGTTTACTAACCATTGAAAGCACAGAAGTATTAAAATTAGATCCTTTAAATAAATTGGGAACAGCTGTGGAACTAATCAATTCTTTTGGTGGTAGAACTCAATATCTTAATGCTTTGAAAGAATTGGAAAATGAATTGTACAATACGGGTGCATAAATAAGGTTTATTTTGTTACAATTAATCAATAAATGACACTTTATTTTAATACAAAATATAATTGAAATACCCTTTATTTCATTACAAATACTTATATTTGCAAGAGCGTAGAATAAACAATGAGTTTGAGTTTCAATAGACATATCACTAAACAATTAGATGCTTGGAAATTGTCCAAATCACGCAAACCTCTTATTATAAGAGGTGCTAGGCAAGTGGGGAAAACCACTCTGGTTCATCAGTTTTCCAAGTCATTTAAGCATAGCATTTTATTAAACCTTGAAAAACCGAGAGATGCTCGTTTTTTTAGCGATTATGATGATGTCAAAACAATAAAGGATGCTTTGTTTTTTGAAAATAATATTTTTAATAATGATGTAGGGGAAACTCTATTGTTTATAGATGAGATTCAGGAATCGCCGAAAGCTATTCAGTTACTCCGTTATTTTTATGAGGAAATACCGGAATTGTATGTAATCACCGCAGGTTCTTTATTGGAATTTGCTATCAAAGATGTCCAAAGCTTTCCGGTTGGAAGAGTGGAATATCTTTATCTGCACCCACTGAATTTTTCTGAATTTTTATTAGCAATTAATCAACAGCAAGCGTATGAACAACTTCAACAAATTCCAATCAATGAATTTGCACATCAAACATTACTCAACCTATTTAATATTTATACAATCATTGGTGGAATGCCCGAAATCGTGCAATCCTATGTTGAAAACCAAAGCTTAGCTGATTTACCCAAAGTATATGAAAGTATCTGGACAACATATAAAAATGATGTAGAGAAATATACCAGCAATGATACAGAGCGAAAGGTAATTAAGCATCTAATGAATACAGCTCCTTTGTATATGGATCAAAGAGTGAAATTTCAGCATTTTGGTAATTCTAATTACCGTTCGAGAGAAGTGGGAGAAGCATTCAGAAATTTAGATGAAGCCAATATAATTCGCTTGATTTATCCTACCACCGAATTGGAGGTTCCTATAAAACCTAATTTGAAAAAATCACCAAGATTGCAATTTCTAGATACAGGATTGGTGAATTATGACTTGAAAATTCAAACCGATTTACTGTCCTTAAAAGATTTAAGCAAGGCATACAAAGGAGCTATCATTCCTCACATTATCACGCAAGAAATCATTTCATTGAATACCATTAATAACCCCAAGCCCAACTTTTGGGTACGGGAAAAACCACAAGGACAAGCAGAAGTGGATTTGGTGATTCAATATCAAGATAAAATAATACCTATTGAAATTAAATCCGGTGCGACAGGTTCGCTGAAATCTTTACACGAATTTATAGAGCGCAGCCCACACGATTATGCGGTTCGAATGTTTGCCGGAACTTTTTCAGTAGAAAATCATACGACACCTAATCAAAACAAACCATACAAATTGATGAATCTACCCTATTATTTAGGAACGCAATTGCCTAAATACATAGCATATTTTATAAAAAACTATAAATAAATAAATGGCAAATATAGGAGCAGTCATATCGAGTATAAGAAACATAATGCGTCAAGACAGAGGTATCTCGGGCGATGCACAACGATTAGAGCAATTGGGTTGGATGCTCTTTTTAAAAATTATGGACGATAAAGACAAGGAATTGGAAGTCGTAAAGGACAATTACGAATCGGTTATTCCGGAGAAATTTCAATGGCGGAATTGGGCAAGCAATCCCGAAGGGATTACAGGTGATGACCTCTTGGAATTTATTGATAGTACCGCTCATAACGACAAAGGACTTTTCGCCACTTTAAGCACCTTAAACAATCCTAAAAACCCAAAACGAGCAAGCATTGTACAGCAGATTTTTGATGGTTCCAACAACTTTATGAAATCGGGTTATGAAATGCGAAAAGTCATTAATGAACTGAATAAAATAGATTTCAACAGATCAAAAGACAAACAAGTTTTCGGTGCTATTTACGAGAGCATTTTAGTGGAATTGCGGGATGCCGGGAATAAAGGCGAATATTATACACCCAGAGCGGTTACCAAGTTAATGACAATGATGACCGACCCCAAACTGGGCGAAAAAGTTTTGGACCCGGCATCGGGAACGGCCGGATTTTTAACTGAAGCCATTGACCACATAAGGGAAAACTATGTAAAAACCGTTGATGATGAGCATATTTTACAAAACAGTATCACTGGTTGGGAATTTAAGCCTGTTCCATTTGTTTTAGGACTTACCAATTTGATTCTACACGAAATTGATATTCCGGACTATCATTATATTGACAGCTTAAAAGTAGAATACAACAGCATTGGTAGAAAAGACCAAGTGGAGGTAATTTTGGCCAATCCGCCATTTGGTGCGAGTTTTGATGACAGTATTGTCACTAACTTTCCTTCTACTTACAGATGCAAGGAATCTGCCGATTTATTTGTGATATTGATGCTGCAACTTTTAAAACCGCAAGGACGATGTGCCATTGTGCTGCCCGATGGTTCTATAACCGGTGATGGCGTAAAAGCAAGGATTAGAGAAAAATTATTGACGGAATGTAATTTGCATACTATTATACGCTTACCGCAAAGCACCTTTTTCCCTGCAACAGTCAGTACCAATTTATTATTCTTTGAAAAAGGCAACAAAACCAAAGACATTTGGTACTACGAGCATAAATTACCCGAAGGACAGAAAAGTTATTCCAAAAC
>JAGQYY010000098.1 GCA_020435825.1 Aequorivita sp. | reverse complement strand
GACTTATTTTTGTTATAAGCATCAAAAGTCCCCCTTTGAAGGGGGATTTAGGGGGATGTCAATCAGAATTTCAATTAAAAAGAAAGTTCTACCCTAAAGAACATCCCTCCTCCGGCCTCTACTTCTACTGCGCTCAGTACATTGCGCTCGAAGTAAGGGGTTGGGGGAAATGTTATTTTCGCCTAAAAATCCTTTTGGCCCTATCCAGAAGTGTAGGTGGTTTTATGTGTTCGTGATAACCATTGCCGTAACTGCCATAGTTACCGTAGCCATAACCGTATCCATAACCATAGCCGTAACCATAGCCCTTTCCAGTTTTTTCAACATAGCCATTCAAAACAATGCTAATATGCTTTACTTCTCCGGTCTTATATTTTTCATTGACAAAAGTGAACATATTCTTGTGGGTATAATTGAAACGGGCCATATAGAGTGTGGCGTCCACGTGTTTCATAAGTTCCAAGGAATCGGAAACGAGGCCCAATGGCGGGGAATCGAGAATAATATAGTCATAGCGCTCCTTGAGAGCGCCAATCAAATCATCCAGTTTTTCGCTGATCAATAATTCGGAAGGATTTGGGGGTATGGGCCCTGAAGGGATAACATCCAAATGCGTTATTTCGGTTTTTTGAATTACGGTGTCAATATCCGCTTCATCTATGAGAAAGTTTACTACCCCCATATCATTATTGATATTGAAATCGCCAAAAATCTTAGGCTTCCGAAGATCAAGCCCTACCAAGACTGTCTTTTTTTCACTTAATGCAAATACCGAAGCAAGGTTTATGGAGCAAAACGTTTTTCCCTCCCCACTGACGGAACTGGTTACCAATACAGTCTTAGCGCCTTTAATGCCCTGCTTTTTATAAATGAATTGCAAGCTGGAACGGAGAGCCCTAAAGGCTTCTGCCATAGCCGATTTTGGCTTGGTAAGTACCACCAAATTGCTGTCAATTGGGCTTTTCCCGATGATGCCCAGAAGTGGAATGGGAGTAATTCGCTCCAAATCCTTTACATTACTAATTTTAGTATCAAAAAATACACGAACAAAAACAAGCAATAAAGGAATGAAGAGCCCTAGCAATCCGGCCATCATATAGTTTAGTTGGGTATTGGGACCTATTTGACCACCACCAGTATCTTTTGCAGGGTCAATAATCATCACATCGCTCACGTTGGCAGCTTTTACCAAACCCGCTTCACTCCTTTTTGCCAAAAAAAGGTTATATGTACCTTGGCTCAGGTTATAGCGGCGCTCAATGTTCAAAAGGTCTTGTTGCTCTTTTGGAAGTTTCCGTATTTCGCCTTCGTAACGGCCAATATCGCTATTTATAGAACTGAGCTCTTGATTTTTTAAACTTTTGGAGGAACGGATATTTTCCAACAATACAGTTTTAACCGCATCAATTTGTCTATCAATATCACTAAAAATAGGTGCACCTTCTTTAAAAGAGTACTGAAGTTTGTTGCGTTCTTCGGCCAAGGCTACTATTTTACCCACTCCTGTCACTACACTGTTTTCAGAAATACCGGCAACCGAGGGAGCTGGTACATTCCGATAATCAGAACGGTTAATAAGATAATCCTGTAGGGTGTTGTAGTAATTCAGCTCGCGGTTAACGGATTCTTTGCGCAGATCCAGACCATTCAGTTTTGCGTTGATTTCAGTACCTTCACTTGCAAGGTCAAAAATAGCATTCTTGTTTTTGAATTGGTTGAGCTCATCTTGCACATTTGAAAGTTCTTCTGATTTCTGGGCAAGACTACTATCAATAAACTTAATGGTTTTGGTAGCGAAGAGGTTTTTCCGCTCTAACATATCCTCACTTAACACCTCTACCGAAGTATTCAAATAATCTACCAATTGAGCTTTATTATTTCCCGTAAGCCTCATTTTTAATACTGAAGAACCTTTACTCTCTGGGTCAACACGTATGTTTAGGTATCTTTTTACAACTCCATCATAATTTCTGAAAACAATATAATAAGGCGTTCCTTTTCTTGAAATCATCTCTGGGTTAGGCATAAAAGTGCCACTGAAAAAGGGTAAGGATATACGCTGCCCTATTTTGAAATCCTTTGAAAACTCGCCTGCATCCACAAACATGCTGGACTTTTCCTTTGTAGCATAATTTTGAAGTGAAATGTTTCCTGCTTCCTCAAAAGATATGCTCAAATTAAAATTTACTGAGTCCTTGAAAACTACTTTCATTTGCCTGTTCAGCATTTGAGGTCTGGTAGTGTCCACTTCAACAAAAAATGGGGTTTGTTTATATGCATCTACCTGTTGGTATTTTCCTTCGCGCAAGTAATCCATATAATATTGAAGTCGTTCCACTACTTTCTCGTTGTGTGAACGGGATTGCAAGGTGATAACGGCGGTATTCACTTTGTCGGTTGTTCCGCCCCAATTAAAGGTAAGACTGGTATTACTAGTGAAAAAAGGATTCTGGTCATCCTTAATGGAAACCATGTTTTCCATTTGATAGATGGGCAGTTTGCGAACATTGATATAATAAGCAATGGAAAAAGCGATGGCCAAGGAAATGAGAAATAACGGCCAATGATGAAAAAGTTTAAAAAGAAAACCTTTAAAATCAAAGGTGGTATGGGTTTCGTTAATTTCGAATTCCTCGCTCATGTTTTTATAATCTTGTGAACAATAAAATGGTCGTAACCAATGCGGTTGCAACCGTAACAATGGTTGTGAAAGATTGAAGCCCTGTGGTCCCTGTACCCAATGATTTTTGTGGCAATGGGTTTATCAATATCAAATCATTAGGCTTTATATAGTAATAAGGAGAATTCATTGCATCTAGCCTTGTTAAGTCTATATGATGCACTTTTTGCCCAGCTGGATATTGACGAATGATCACAACATCAGTTCTATCACCCGTAATTAAAATATCACCGCTATTGGCAATAGCTTCCATAATACTTACTTGGTCGCGGTAAATAATTTTTGAACCCGGGCTGCCTATCTCACCGTTTATGGTATATCGAATTCCCGCAAGCTTTACTGTTACAAAAACATTTGCCTCGGCTTTAAAATAATCACGAAGAAGAATTTCTTCCAAACGTACGCGAACCTCATCAACCGTATAGCCCAAAACGTTCATCTCGCCCAAACTCGGAATGCGGATATTGCCGTGATCGTCCACCACAAAACCATCATAATACAGTCTTTCTTCTCCAGTAGCATTTGGGTTGGCATCGCTTATGGGGTTAAAAATACCCACAGTTTCCTGGTCCAATGCCTTTACGCGGATGCTCAATAAATCGTTTATTTGAAGTCGGTACGGTTCCTGTCTTTTTCGCAAAAGCGCCAAGGTGTCTGAGCTACTTGTGTTTTCCTGTAAATAAGTAAGTTGTTTGGTGGTTACACAAGATGTGGCACAAACAGCTACAATCAAAAAAAACATTATATATGTAAGCTTCATAAAAGGCAGGGTTGTTAATGGACAAATATAAAGTAACGTATTTAATAATGAAACATTTGGTTGTTGATTTCTGTTCTTGGTTGCAGGTTGCAGGTTGCAGGTTTCAAGTTTCAAGTTTCAAGTTTGAGCATGCCTAGATAAGGTTGACTTTCTTTACAAGTTGGTTAATCTATGAATTATTCATTATTCATTATTCATTATTCATTACTAATTATTCATTATTCATTACTAATTAAATGATTCTTTTCTTTATAATTATAGCAATCCTTGTCATCAGCTTTCTGATTGACCAAGCATTAGATTTTTTAAACGCAAAACACTTTAACGACCCACTACCAGTAGAATTGCAGGACGTTTTTGATGAAGAAGAATACAAAAAATCACAGCGTTACAAAAAGGAACGTTACAAATTCGAAATACTTACTTCAGCAATTTCGCTGATCGCTACACTCCTATTCTTCTTTTTGGATGGCTTTGCCTTCGTAGATGGTTTGGCGCGTTCCGAATCAAGCAATGAAATTATAATCGCCTTGGTTTTCTTCGGAATTATTATGATTGCCAGCGATATCCTCAGCACTCCCTTCAGCTACTACAGCACTTTTGTAATCGAAGAGAAATACGGTTTTAATAAAACTACCAAAAAAACATTTTTTTTGGATAAGCTGAAAGGTTGGCTGATGGGCGCCGTCATTGGCGGAATTATTCTGGGTGCCATCATTTGGTTTTACCAAAGCACCGGGAAAAACTTTTGGCTATACGCCTGGGGAATCATAACCGTTTTTACCATATTCATGAACCTGTTCTACGCAAAGTTGATTGTTCCGCTTTTCAACAAACAAAGTCCGCTTGAGGATGGTTCGTTGCGTTCAAAAATTGAAGAATATGCTTCAAAAGTAGGATTCACGCTCGATAAAATTTTTGTGATAGACGGCAGCAAGCGAAGCACCAAAGCCAACGCCTATTTTTCCGGCTTCGGAAGCGAAAAACGCGTAACACTTTACGATACGTTGATAAAAGATTTGGACGAAGAAGAAATAGTGGCCGTGCTCGCCCACGAGATTGGCCATTACAAACGAAACCACATCATTATCAATCTTTTTGCGGCAATTTTAACCACTGGCTTTACGCTGTGGCTGCTTTCACTTTTTATAGGAAACCCGGTTTTGTCGGAAGCATTACATGTCTCGAAACCGTCCTTTCACATTGGATTGATAGCTTTTGGTGTGCTTTACAGCCCCATTTCTGGGGTTACAAGTTTGTTGATGAATTACTTAAGTAGAAAATTTGAATACCAAGCCGATGATTTTGCGAAAGCAACTTTTGCAGCTACACCATTGATTTCAGGTTTGAAGAAATTATCCAAAAATAGTTTAAGCAATCTTACGCCGCACCCACTTTATGTGTTTGCTCATTACTCACACCCTACACTACTGCAACGTTTCAGAAATTTGGAGAAATGATTTTTATCATTTGAATATATTGTTGGAAAAAAGTACTTTGCGAATTCTTAAAAATTTCAAATGAAAACAAGACTACTATTACTTTCAACCATACTTTTTTCCTTTTCAATTAATGCCCAAATAGATTTTGAGCCACATATAACTGTTGACGATACAGGCGGTACAAACGGCGCTAATTCTGTCTTTGCTGTAGATCTTGATG
>JAGQYY010000097.1 GCA_020435825.1 Aequorivita sp. | reverse complement strand
TAAAAGATTTATATACTAATTTTGAAAAAATAGACTTTAAATCATTTCCTGCAGGGGTTTATTATCTAAAAATTCAATCTAGTAAAGGAGTGGTAGTTAAAAAGATTTTAAAGAATTAATAATTACATTCACTACTTCTTAATTCTAATTTCTCTCAATCCTCAAATCCCCAATACTATCATCACTTGCAATTGTAACGCTCAAAGTTCCTTTATTAAATTCTTTGTGTGGAATCTTTTTATCATTCCAATAAACTTCGTAAGAATATGCTGGATTAAGACAAGCAATTACAGAAAATGGTTTGTCTATTTGATCCATCACTTTTAAAGTAGCCTTTAGCTCTGAATTATCTTTACTGAATGTTTCCTTTTCAACCCAAACATCATAACCTGTAGTAAGATTTCCAATTTGGTAATAGGCATTAAACCAAGACAGCACTGGTGCCGACAAACCACTAAATTGGTACCATCCTTTACCTCCTTTGGTTTCAATAGAAAAGCTTTCGTAACAGTTATATGTTTTTTCTGTTTCGCGTTTCCAGATATCAAGAGCCGTTGTGGCAATTTTATGGGCAAAATCGGCTTCTCCTAGGTCAAGCATTGCTTTCCAATAAAACCATTGGTGTGGCATCCACACACGGCCGTTCCAATAACCAGTCTTGTTGAAATAAGGAGCAGATTGATCTACGGTTGATAAGCCAACATCAGACCACAGTTCTCCTTCTGTTTTAAGATGAGACAAGGTTTTCTGGATTTGGTTTTCATTACCTATTCCCGCTATCAAAGGTGAAACGCCTCCCAAGCCCATATTGAAGTTAAGGGAATCATTGTATTTTAAAATTTCCTCTGGACTCCCTGAACTTGAATGGAGCACGTAGCCATAGTAACCACTTTCTTCATCCCAAGAATAGTCGTTTAAAGCCGCAGAGAGGCTTTCAACGTCTTTGTCATACCTAACAACATCTTCCGAATTATTTAGCGCCATAGCAGCCATTTTTAAGATTTTCGCAAACCGAATCATATGAGCCGAGCTAACTACTGGAGCCGTTGTTTTTGCCAGCTTATTCTCATGCATATATTTTTGAGGCGGATAGTCGTCCCAGCCGCCAGAATTGTAGAAATAATCCCAAGTACGAATTAGGCCAGAATCTAAGTTTCGCGTATTAGAAGTGCTTGTGTTTCCAATTAAAAAATCATAATATCGCTTTAGTCTGGGATACTCTTCTTTTAAAAATTCTTCAGACTGGGTTTTGTTCCACAATTCCTGAAATAAATAAATCTGCACCGGAAGCGGTGTACCGTGATGGATGAAAGCCGATTGTTCTTCAGGTCCTGTTAAATAGGCATTGAGATTTTCGGTTCCGCGCTTAATATCTAACTGGCTAAGACCAATGCCAATGAATCCTGAATCCCAAGTGTACAAGCAATCCCACTTCCGCCCCGGCGCGTGATGCCGAATGTATTGATTTTGTGTATAAACCGGATAAACCAAATTTGTTATTGTGGTGGCGGCCATCCGCTTTTGGCTGAATAAATACTTCTCACCCTCAGGAACTGTATTGTATTTATATAAATCTTTTTTGGCAGTTGCAAAAATCTTTTCATAATCTAGACTTGCTGCATTTTCAAGTCTAGTCTTTACCTCTTCCATACTTCCCGAACAAACCATTGCATTGATTGTTTTAGAAGTATTAGGTTCTAAGTTTATGGATTGTATAGCAGCATCTGTAAAATGCCCGCCTTTATCGCCATAAAATTTAGTTTCTTCAGTTGCGTTTAGCTGCTCGTTGAAATTGTTGGGTAAATCTTTTGCGAACCATTCTACCGTTTTAATATCAGGATAGCTCCAGTAAACGCCATAATAAGTGGCTGTGTTTTCATATTTTAATATTATAGAATTAAGAGCCGGACCTTTACTAATTTTAGGGATACTATTCCAAGTAATAAGTTCAATTTTAATTGTATCAAAATCCTTTTTCGATACAATTGCATACCCGTCAATAATTAGCGGTGCTTTCGATTTGGATTCCACCGTAAGATGAAATTCACCCTTTTTTATTTCTCCAATTGAAGTTTTAACCAAATTAAGCTCAGTTGAAGCAGGAAGGCTTACCTCAGTATTTACAATTCCACTTAATTGCAATTTTGCATCTTCCTCTTTCTCAGTTTTATATCGAATAGTAATTATCGCATCTTTTATGCTTTCAGGAATTGAAAATTTATAAGTAACCAAATCGCCTGTTTTCTTTCCAAATCCGTTGCCTATGCCACTTCCATTTACGAGGCCATTTTCACGTACTTCCCCGCGTAACATTCCATCGGGCGCTAATTGATCTTTTATCCAAGGGTTTTTAAATGTGAAAGTTTCGTAATCTAAAGCATCAACCCAAACCCCATTTTCGGGCAATTTTACTATTCCGTAAATCAGTGGTATTTCTGGCTTATGTGGCGCCAAGGGCGGAAAGTGCATCGAAGCCATTAAGTGCATCGAAAGATTTTGAATTGAATCTGTATTATTAACACAAGTCATTTCTATCGCTCTTGCGTCGTCATCAATTTTTGCATACGCTATATCTGTATATACCTTGTCTTTCCATTCTAAATCGTGGCGATACGAAAAATAATCAAGATTAGGCGAAGCCTCCCATGGGTGAAAATTTGATGTTTTTAAAACATTTGGAGGTGCAATGGCTTTGTTGTAAAACGATGGAAAAACGGCCAAATCAAAACGAAGTCCTTCTTCAGTATTTGGGATATGCGAAATTCCAACGTATTTTTTAGTATATGGTCCCCACTGCGGAAGGCTTAAATCGTGAGAGCGTTTGCCTATAAGATTTGCGTTAGCACTGTCATTTTCTTCACAAGAACCAATAATGAAAACAAATCCAACAAATAAAACGATTAATTCCGTTACACCTAATATTCTTTTCATTTACTATAATATTTAATTGAATTTTATTTCAGAAATAATCGAAAAGCAAATTAGCAATCCTTATTATTTTTTAAAAATCATTTGCTTAATTTCATCCAAATAAAGCTTGGGGATAATAGCTAATAAAAATTCTTTTAAACTCGCGCCCGTCATCTTTTTTACCAAAAACCACCAATTGGGTACAAACAAAAACAAAAATCCTATGGTTACCGCCCAAGCTACAGCTTGTATTGAAACTAAGCTACCCAAGAAAACAAATATTGCCATTATTGCCATAGAAAACAAGTTCCAATAAAACGATAGATTTGTACGCCCAGTAGCAATTACAAGGCTTCCAATTGGGTTACCCAAACTGCGTAGGTACATATATAGTGAAAGGATGCGTACAAGCCCAACTATGCTATCATATTTTGACCCATACAGTATTGTAACGATTATTGGCGCAAAAATTATGATGCCCAAATAGACAAAAAAGTTTAGCGAGGAGATAATATTTATAAGCTTTAGATAATTCTTTTTAAGCAAATAAATATCTGTTTGAAATTTTGCCAATAGTGGGTTCGCAATTTTTGTTATTATCGGATTAATAATTTGTGCAGGTTTAAAAACCAGTTGTTTTGCAAGACTATAACCCCCCAATAGTTCTGTGCTAAATAGTTTTCCGATAACGATAATATCTAAATCGCGATTAAAGTAATTTACAAATTGGCTTCCCACTTCATAAATACCAATCTTTAAAAAGGGCACTGCTTCACTTAATTTAAAGTGAAATCGCACCGGATTTAAAAACACCCCTCTAAGCCAAAAAAACAAATTGGGAGCGGCGTATTGAAACAATGCAGAAAATATTAAAGCGTAAATTCCGTAACCATAAATTGCAAGAACAATAGCAATTCCTAGGGAAAAAATGGCACTGGTCAATTCAACAACAGCTATTATTTTAAAGTTGAGCTTTTTGTGTTCAATGGTTTTAAATTGGCCGCCAAGTGCCGCCGCCAAAACAGCCAAAGCCATTATTATTATAAGTTGGGCCAATAATGGTTCGTTGTAAAATGATGCAATAAATGGCGAAACAAAAAAGATAATTCCAAAAACTAAAACCCCAAAAATTAAATTTATCCAATAAAGGCTTGAGTATTCGTTTTTAGAAATATCCTGTTTGTGAAATATGGCAGAAGTTAAACCCATATCCATAAAAAGGTTAATAATGCCCAATATAAAAAGCGTAAGGGCCATGAGTCCAAAATCTGTTTTATCCAGAAATCGGGCCAGGATCGACAATCTTAAAAGAGAGCATGCTGCAACACCCATGGTGCCCAAAGTGGTCCATTTTACCCCTTTTATTACCCTTCCTCTAATTGGATCCATCTGTATCTTTTACGTGTTTAGCATTGCCTTAAACTCAGCAATACTATCATTTGTGACCATGGCGGCCGATTGGCTTTCAATTTGCTTTCTTAGCGTAACAAGAATTTCTGGGTTTTGTAAAAAAACTTCAACCCCAGTTAATAATGCTTTTGTGCTATTGGCCACAATTTTCCCGTTTATATTTTCTTTTACAAATTCCTTTGCAGCTGGAAAATCTGTAGTAATTACAGGTGTATTCAGCATAATTGCTTCGCTTAAAACCATTCCTTGGGCTTCATAAGCAGAGGACAGCACAAAACAATCTGCATTTTTTATATACGGATAAGGGTTTTGTTTAAATCCTTCAAACTCTATATAATTTTTTAATTTGAAAGCTTTCGCCTGCTCTTTTAACAATTCCAAATCTGGACCATCGCCAATAATATACCACTTAAAGGAGTATTTCTTTTCTTTGAGTTCCTTGGCAACTTTTAAAATTCTATCAATTCGTTTTTGATTGTTTTCAACTCGTGCAACGGTAACTAAAATAATATCACCTTTATTTTCTGAATAAGGATTTGAGCCACTCCCTTTTTCAATTATAATCTTGGGATCAATAAAATTATGAACCAAATATGATTTTTCAGCAAATTCATACGCTAACGTATCAAAATCGTCCTTACAGCTTTTTGAAACCGAAACAACTTTATCAAAATTGCTGTAACGTTTCAAAATATATGCGCTGGTAAAACCTAATTTATCGAGGTCATTATGAATCCAAGCTATTTTTTGTTTCACTTTTACGCAGATTTGAACAAAATCATTTGTCCCCAACTCCGCATTGTTTTTAGGAATGTCATTTGAAAATGAAATTGCTGCATCATAATTGGCGCTATTATTCCAATTGACATACAGAAATTTCATTGCTAGTTTTCGGGAAACTCTATCGCTAAAGATTTTCGAAATGGGTTTAATAACCGCATAAGCAGCGAATTGATACCAAGATAAGTTTTTTTTCGCTTCTTTATAATTGATATATAAACATTTCAAAAAAAAGGGGGAATGTACTTTTACTTTGGTGTGTAGATCGCTAAATTTTTCACCAAAATACGGGTTAAAGCAAACCAATTCTATTGAGAACTGTTTGTTCTTCTGAAGTTCAATAAGTAGATTGTACAATGAATTTGCTATTCCTCCCATTTTCAAGTGTGGGTTTACAAATAGTATTTTCATTGTAGTTCTTTTTTTAAAAAATTTCTAGCTATTTAATATTCCACAAAAATCCATAACTCGAGCTTGAGGTGGTGCTACTAGTCCTTTAAACTCTTTATGTGCCACCAAAAACACCATAATGTCACAAGCCTCTTCAGCTTCCTCTATTGAAGTTAAATTGAAATTACGGTGAGATTTTAGGTTTGGTTCAACAAACAAAACTTTAAATCCGTCTGTTTCCAATTGTTCCGCAACATGAAGTGCAGGTGATTCACGTAAATCATCAATATTTGGTTTAAAAGCTAAGCCCATGCAGGCTATAATAGCGTCTCTATCATTTTCAATTTTAAATTGAAGCGAGGCATTTTTCACTTTTTCAATAGCCCATTCTGTTTTGAAATTGTTT
>JAGQYY010000096.1 GCA_020435825.1 Aequorivita sp. | reverse complement strand
ACGATAGATGCTTTAAACCAACTTTTAGATAACGAACAAAATGACTATTAAAATGCAAAAACTGAGTATATTTTTATTCGCTCTTTTTATAACTTCTTTTTCGCAGGCACAGGATGCAAAATCTTTGCTGAAAGAAGTTTCAGCGAAAGCGAAAAGCTACGATAATATTTCAATCGATTTCAAATATAATTTGAACAATTCCAAAGAAAATGTCAATCAGGAAACCCGTGGCGATGTTACGCTTCAAGGCAATAAATATGTTTTGAATATGCTTGGCACTACCCGAATTTTCGATGGAAAAAACATATATACAATTGTTCCCGAAGATGAAGAGGTAACCATTTCTGCTTACAACGCGAATGACGATAAGGAAATTACCCCTTCAAAAATGTTGACCTTTTACGAAAAGGGCTATACCTATAAAATGGACATTGAACAAAACGTGAAAGGCCGAAAAATACAGTTCGTAAAACTTATACCTATTGATTCCAAAGCCGAAATCAAAGATATTCTTTTGGGAATAGATGTGCAGACAAAACATATCTACAAACTGATACAGACCGATGCAAAAGGAACAAAATATACACTTACCGTAAATTCCTTCAAAACAAATCAACCTGTTTCCAAAACCTTGTTTACTTTTGATGAGGCTAAATATAAAAAAGACGGTTACTACATAAATAAAATCTAACCGCGCATAAGTGAAAATACTGGACAGGTATATATTAGTGACCTTTTTGAAGACGTTTATAAGCGTCTTCATTATTTTAATGTTCATATTTGTCCTGCAGACTATTTGGCTCTACATTTCTGAATTGGCCGGAAAAGATCTGGATGTCTGGATTGTACTCAAGTTTCTTTGGTACGTTTCCCCACGCCTAATTCCATTGGTTCTTCCGCTAACAATTTTGGTTACCTCATTGATGGTTTTCGGAAGTTTTGCAGAGAAGTATGAATTTGCTGCAATGAAATCTACAGGTATTTCACTGCAACGCGCTATGGGAAGTGTGATTGGTTTTATTGTTATTTTGGCAATAACAGTTTTCTTTTTTGCCAACAACGTTATCCCCTATTCCGAATATAAATGGCAAAACCTGCGTCGGAATATTTCACAATTTCAGCCTTCAATGGTCATTGCTGAAGGGCAATTCAGCCAGATTGGTGATATGTTCAATATTAAAGTTGAAGAAAAAAGTGGCGATCGGGACCAATATCTGAAAGATGTGGTAATTCACAAAAAGAATGAAACCCGTCCCAATGGAAATTTTACGGTTATTATTTCAGACAAAGGAGAACTTGCCAGCGAAGAAGGAAGCAATACACTTTCCTTAATTCTCAAACAAGGGAATTATTACGAAGATATTCAAACAAATAATCCTGCGAAACAAAAAGGAGAACCCTTTGTAAAAAGTTATTTTGACGAATATGCCATCAATATAGACCTTACTGAACTGAATGCCCAAGATATTGATAAAGAAAACAATGTCAACAACCAAAATATGTACAACATCAGTGAGCTTCGTGTGGAAATAGACTCGCTTTCCAACACTTATTCCAGAGATATTGAATCATATACCAAAAATATGTATTACCGCAGCGGCATTGAGAAATTACAGGAAGACCAAATCGTTGAATCCTCACAACCGCCCGAAATCAATACTGTTTTAGAAATTTACAATCCTGCGCAGCAATTGCAAATAGTTAAGCTCGCATTGAATAATACTAAAGGAACGCTGCAAACGGTAGATGCAAAAAAGGTGGAGTTCAAAGCCAAAACGAAACGATTGAACAAAACTGAAATAGCCCTGCACGAAAAATATGCCTTGGCAATTGCTTGTATTATCCTTTTTTTTGTGGGAGCACCGCTCGGGGCAATTATCCGTAAAGGGGGAATGGGACTACCGATGGTGGTTGCAGTTTTACTGTTTTTAACGTATCATTTTATTGGCATTTTTGCAAAAAACAGTGCAGAAGATGGTACTATGCAGCCGTTTATTGCTTCTTGGCTGAGCACGGGAATTATGCTTCCACTGAGCATTTGGCTAACATACCGCGCAACTACGGATCAAGGTATTTTTGATTTTGATTCTTTTATGCATCGCATTGGACGTTTATTAGGAATAAAAAAGAAAAAGAAAGCCGACTAGTGTTTTCTTATTCCTGGCCTTCTTTTAACCATTTACAGCCGTACATTTTATATCTTTGCATTACATATTAAAGAGCTATGATTTCCACAGAAAAAGAAACTTTCGTCAAACTAAATACCATAGAAGAAGCCATTGAAGATATTCGCAATGGAAAGGTAATTATTGTAGTTGATGATGAAAACCGGGAAAATGAAGGAGATTTTATTGCCGCAGCCGAAATGGTCACGCCAGAAATGATAAATTTTATGGCTACACACGGCAGAGGCCTTATCTGCGCTCCATTGACCGAAGAACGTTGCAACGCCCTTGATTTGAATATGATGGTAGAAAACAACACCGTTTTGCACCATACACAATTTACTGTTTCTGTAGATTTAATAGGCAATGGTTGTACCACTGGAATTTCAGTTCACGACCGTTCAAAAACCATAAAAGCATTGGTTGATGAAAACACCAAAGCAAACGATTTAGGAAGGCCAGGACATATTTTTCCTCTTCGAGCCAAGCAAGGTGGTGTTTTAAGAAGAACCGGCCACACCGAAGCTGCTATTGATTTAGCTCGTTTGGCAGGATTGAAACCCGCGGGAATTTTGGTGGAAATTTTAAATGAAGATGGTACCATGGCGCGGCTTCCAGAGTTAATGAAGGTTGCCAAGAAGTTTGATTTAAAATTAATTTCCATTGAAGATTTGGTGAAATACCGAATGGAACACGATTCCTTGATTGAAAAAAAGGAGGATTTCAAGATAAATACAAAGTTCGGAGATTTCAGACTTCGCGCATACAAACAAACTACAAACGATCAAATACATATTGCACTTACAAAAGGTTCTTGGAATGAAAACGAACCTATCTTAGTTCGCGTGAATGCAACTTTGGTAAATGGTGATATTTTGGGAACGCTTACCAACAACGCCGAACAGAAATTGGATGATATGTTTAACGTTATTAACAATGATGGAAAAGGCGCTATTGTTTTTATAAATCAACAAAGCCAATCACTAAATCTTTTGAGTCGTTTAAAAGAATTAAAAGAAAACCAAAAACCAAACGAAATTACCAAAGCCCCACGAATTGAAATGGACAGCAAGGATTTTGGAATTGGAGCACAAATTCTTCATGATTTGGGAATCCATAAAATTCGTCTAGTAACAAACAGTGGGCAAACCAAAAGAGTAGGAATGATTGGGTATGGATTGGAAATTAAGGAATACGTAACTTATTAAATCAATTTTTGGAGATTGTTTTATTTATCAATAAAGCTTCAAGTTTCTTAATCCGGTTTTCCAATTCATTGGTTTTTTTACTTTCGCCTTTATAATCCTGTAATTGGTTGATTTTATTTTCTAATTCGGTAATTCTCAACTCTTTTTTATCGAGTTCTTGTTTCAGTTCCTTAATAGCTTGCACATAAAATGCGTCATAAGTTCCATATGCGGTTTGGTAGAATCCTTGTTTATCCTTAGTAACTTTTTCTGGAAACACTTCCATCAACTCTTGCGCAATAAAACCGTATTGAATTCCTTTAGGTCTTGGTGTCCCCGTTTGGGTATCATTCCATTCATAACTAACTCCATTCATTTTTGAAATCTTTTCGAGTGCAGTGCCACCAGAGATGGGATAGATGTTTTTCTTTAATCTTCTATCTGAGTTTGCAAGCCAATCTCCAGCTGAAGCTTTTGATGCTTCACCACCAACCTCAAAAGTATTGGTTAAGTTATCAATAGGTCTATTTATCCCCACCATATCCGTTGCAAAATCACCACCTATTAAAGGGGTTGCGGAATTACTGTTTTCAATATAGAGCCTATCATTATTTGTGGTTTCATTTCCGCCAGAATTAACGCCTATAAAAACATTTCTGCTTGCATTCGTTAAAGTTTTCCCGGAAAACGTGCCAATGGTAACATTATCATTTCCTCCAGTAAGATTTAAAAGAGATTCTTCTCCATAAGCCGTATTGTAATCACCTGTAAGATTATTGTAAAGAGCATTGGTGCCACTGGCGGTATTGGATTCGCCATCGATGTTTTTATTAAGAGCTTGAAAACCATTTGCGGTATTTTTAATTCCCGAGGTATTTGCCTTTAATGTTTGCGAGCCTGTTGCTGTATTCCAAGCACCCGTATTTACAGTAAGACTTTGAGAACCAATTGCAGTATTGGAATGTGTATCTATATTACTTTCTAATGCTTTATAGCCAAATGCCGTATTGTTTGTGCCTGTGGTATTTCCGTAAAGGGTATGGAATCCTGTAGCGGTATTTCGTTCTCCATCAGCATTACTATTCAAGGCATTAAATCCAATTCCCACATTTCGGTTATCTGTTCCATCATCCATTGAACCCGCATCAATTCCCAAAAAAATTGAAGAACCAATATTATCTGATTTTGCATCAGTTAGATCATCAATTTTTTTTGATCCCACGGCTTTCCAACATGCTAGAGCGTTGTCCCAGTAATAAAATCCTTTAGGGTAAGTTCCATTACCAGTGAAATATACCATCATCCCATCCTGTGCTGCAGAGGGTGGAGTGGCTGGAAAATTATCAATTTTAGGAATAAGAACACCATCAATATTTGAAGGAGATGTTTGAGAACCGGAACGAATGTCTAATTGTGCATTAGGACTTGTAGTGCCAATACCTACTTGCGAAAATGAAGTGATATTATATAGAAGTACAAGAAGAAATAACGCAAATTTCATAGCCACATAGATAAAATTACAAACAAATTTTTAGTAAAAATACTCCTTTTGTAGCTTACTAAATATTGCAAATACCTTTATTCGTTATCCCGCAGATAAATAGGATAAAAGGCTAATGGCTAAATAATTATAGGAAGTGATATGTTAAATTGAGGTAAGAATACGCTTCATTGTAGTCGCTCGTTCATTTATCTGTTTTTCAGTCCATCCAATTTTTATTAAAGAAGAAATAGTTCGACCCATAATAGCATCACTTTTTGAAAAATCAGCAGTGTTTAAATCCTGCATTTGATTTTTTACTCCGGAAGAAATATTCCCCAAAGAATTCAAATTCCGCAAATGTTCCCAGCCGTTTATATAATGCCAATTATTTGTGTACCAATAAAAACAGCCATCAATGCCATTTTCAGAAAGCGCTTTGTGTGCTTTTTTGGTCAACTCTTCCGTTGGCAAGAAGAAATTCAAAAACGAATAATTTTCCTCACCGCCTTCGGGAACCCTTCTGAAAGTAACACCTTCAATAGTTTCTATAGCCTCCCGAAGAATTGTATAGTTTTCTTTTTGAGCCTTTAAAATTCCGTCTAATTTATACAACTGTGCTAAACCAACTGCCGCATTCAGTTCAGAAATCCTGAAATTATACCCCAAAAAAGGATGGGTTTCTGCTCCACGATCTTTCCCTACATGGTCGTGGCCGTGGTCCTGATAGTGGTCTGCGTGCAGTGCATACTTTTCATTATTTGTAATAACAGCCCCACCTTCGCCGCAGGTAATGGTTTTTACATAATCAAATGAAAAGCAACCTAGATCACCGTAACTTCCCAAGGGTTTTCCTTCGTACGTTCCGCCAAGGGCCTGACAGGCGTCTTCCAAAAGAATTAAATTGTGTTTTTCGCAAATCGATTTTAAAGTTCTCAAATCTGCCATGGAACCGCACATATGTACGGGCATTACGCATTTAGTTTTTGGGGTAATTGCAGCTTCAACAGCTTTGGGGTTTAGCGTTAATGTGTCATCAATATCCACCAAAATAGGAACCGCTCCCAAGGCCAAAATAGATTCAAAA
>JAGQYY010000095.1 GCA_020435825.1 Aequorivita sp. | reverse complement strand
CCAGACGTGTTGCCAGTTACACCATGGGCCAATTCCATAATGAGGTGGCAAATTTAATACAAAGTTTGGCTTGTACAAACATTTTATTACAAAAAAATTGGGTTCAACTTTTCAAAGACGTCATACGCTAAAAATATCACAACATATTATACGTTACCTCAATTAGATACTTGGGGCTATGTATATTATTAGTAAATTCGTCCCATAAAAATTTTAAGCGCTTATGGGTTCTTTCAACTTTACAAAATGGAACAAAATTATAGGTTGGATCGTCTTTGCGATTGCCCTTGTCTCTTATTGGCTTACGGTAGAACCAACGGTAAGTTTCTGGGATGCTGGTGAATATATTGCCACTTCCAGCAATCTTGAAGTTGGCCACCCACCGGGAGCGCCGCTATTCCAGCTTTTAGGAGCATTTTTCTCCATTTTTGCGCCAGACGCTTCATATATTGCACTTACCATTAACCTAATGTCGGTTTTTGCCAGTGCCTTTACTATTCTCTTTATGTTCTGGTCGCTCACCATTTTGCTCACAAATGTGATCGCAAAACATCAAGAAATTGAGAGAACTAGTGCTATTGCCATTCTTGGAAGTGCCGCAATAGGCTCACTCGCCTTTGCATTTACTGATAGTTTTTGGTTTAACGCTCTAGAAGCGGAAGTTTACGCAAGCGCTACATTTTTAATGTCCGTATTGTTTTACACCGCACTGCGTTGGGAACGTGAAATGTTGGAACCTCGCGGCAATCGCTGGGTTATACTTATCGCCTTTATTATTGGACTTTCATTTGGGGTCCACTTTATGGCATTACTTACTATTCCCGCCATTGGATTTCTTTATTTCTTCAAACATTATAAAACGATTACGGTAAAAAATTTCATAATTGCCAATATTGTTACGGTTGCCATTCTTCTTTTGATATTCAAGCTTTTACTGCCTTGGACGATGAAGTTTTTCAGTGCTTCAGAATTGTTTTTTGTGAATAGCATCGGGCTTCCATTTAACTCCGGGACCATTTTTGCTGCCTTGCTGTTTGCGGTTCTTTTTTGGTGGGGATTGCGATATAGCAGAAACAAAGGCTATGTGCAAATAAACACATTGCTGTTGTGCGTGCTATTTATATTCATTGGATTTTCCAGTTGGCTCATGCTGCCCATTCGCGCTAATGCCGGAACGGTAATCAATGAAAACAACCCAAACAACGCCCGTGAGCTTTTGGCATATTACAATCGTGAACAATATCCTGAAACACATCTTTTTTACGGCCCTCTTTTCACTGAAAGTTATGTTGGTTTAGATGAAGACAACCCCTATAAGGATGACAAGCCAAACTATGAAAAAGATGAAACCACAGGTAAGTATGTGATTGTAAACAACTACAAAAATGCGAGCCAAAACACTGAAGATTCACAAAAAGGTTTCTTTCCAAGAATGTGGAGCACAGAGCACAGTTCCAACTATATGGAATTTACCGGAGGTTTGGATTTTTCTATAAAAAGCGAATATTTAAGCGAGCCCAGGCTTGTTGAAGAAGTGAACAAATTCAAACAGGCTTATAGCCAAGACTTGGTAGATAAAGAAGGCTATGATAAATTTTTAAAGAACTTTGGCGAATATCTAGACATCAAAAGACCTTCCTTTTTCCAGAATATGAAATTCATGTTCGAGTTTCAATTTGGATATATGTACTGGCGCTATTTCATGTGGAATTTCACTGGAAGACAGGACGATGTACAAGGCCAATACACAGATTTGCACGGAAACTGGATTAGTGGCATTAAATTTATTGATGCACTCCGCTTGGGCAATCAGGATAACCTGCCCAGCGATATGAAAAACAACAAAGCAAGAAACACTTACTTTTTTCTTCCTTTAATATTAGGAATCATAGGTTTGGTTTTTCACTTTAAGAACGACCAAAAAAGTTTTTGGGTATTATTGGTGTTGTTCCTGTTTATGGGGCTTGCTTTAAAAATATACCTTAACGAACGGCCATTTGAGCCTCGGGAAAGAGATTATGCTTTAGTGGGTAGTTTCTACGTGTTCGCTATGTGGATAGGTTATGGCGTATATGCACTTTTCGATTTGCTGAAAAATTATTTGAAACCAAAAGTTGCTCTTCCCGTTGTGCTTATTGTTACCGCTTTGGCCGCTCCAGTATTATTGGCAACCCAAAACTGGGACGATCACGACCGAAGCAACCGTTATACGGCACAATCAATGGGAAAAATGTATTTGGATTCCTGCGATAAAAATGCCATCCTTTTTACTATAGGCGATAACGACACCTTTGCCCTTTGGTATGCCCAAAATATTGAGGGTTACCGCCAAGATGTTCGTATTGTGAACACAAGTTTGTTCCAGACGGATTGGTACATTGACGATATGAAGAAGAAAGCCTTTAGCAGTGACCCAATTCCATCACAATTATCACACGTAAAATATCGATCGGGTTCGCGTGACTTTTTAATTCATCAAAAAACCACTCAGGATACTATAGACATAAAAACTTGGATGAATTTTGTGGCCAATGACAGTCCCGCAACACAAATGGAGCTTCCAAGCGGCCAGGAGGTGCATACTTTCCCTTCAAAAGTAATTCGCATTCCTGTTAACAAGGAAGCGGTTTTGAAAAACGGAATTGTGGATCCTAAGGATGCCGATAAAATTGTTCCTTATATAGATATCAACCTAAAAGGCGATATCATCTATAAAAACCGAATGATGATGTTGGATATTATTGCAAACAATAATTGGGAGCGCCCAATATATTTCAGTGGTGGAAGTTTTGGCGATGATGATTACTTATGGATGAAAGATTACCTTCAGTTGGACGGCGTAGTTTATAAATTGGTTCCAATAAAAACGCCAATCAACAAAAGAAGCCCTTTTGATATGGGTAGAATTGACGCCGACAAAATGTACAACATAGTTATGTCTTGGGATTGGGGTAACAGTGGAAGTCCAGATATATATCACGATACCGAAACCCGCAGAAATGGCATCACCTATAGAAGTAACCTTGCCCGTCTTGCTGAAACCTTAATCAACAATGACGAAAATGAAAAAGCCGAAAAAGTGCTTGATCTTGCAATGGAAAAAATGCCTGTGAAATATTTTGAATATTACAGCCTGCTGGAACCCTATGTTATAGGTTATTATGAACTGGACAAGCCCGAAAAAGCCCGAAAGGTTTATGATGATGTTACTAAATTATACCAAGAGCATCTATTGTATTACAACAGTCTGAAATTCAATAAACAACGCGCCATTGCATCAGATATTATAAGCGATATGGAGCGATACAGAAGTTTGGTGCAACTTGTAATTATGTATGACGATGAAACTTTTGCAAGAGAAGAAGCCAATAAATTCAATGATTATTTAAAGCTTTTCCGCCATTTCTATTCGCCAGATGAAGCAATGGACTTGGACAAAGAGTTTCAAAAAGATTCAACAATCGAAATTCCTTTAGATTCTAATCTTTTGAAAAAAATGGAAAGAGATCCAACAGAAGAAATTGAGACAGAAGTCCCCATAAACTAAAAAAATTGAAATTTAATTTAGTAAAAATGCCCAGATTTATCCAGTGGTTATACCCTGAGCGAATTTGGGCATTTTCGCGTTCAAGCAATTCTGTATTTCTCACTTTTGACGATGGCCCAATTCCTGAATTAACACCGTGGGTTTTGGACGAGTTAAAAAAGCACAATGCAAAAGCAACCTTTTTCTGTATAGGCGAAAATATTCAAAAACATCCCGAGATTTTCCAAAGAATTCTTTCCGAAGGCCATTCCGTGGGCAATCACACTTTTAACCATTTAAAAGGGACTAAAACAGAAACATCAAAATATATTGAAAACATTTTGATAGCGGAAAAATTAATCGATTCAAAATTGTTTCGTCCGCCCTATGGAAAGATTACTTCCAAACAAGCCAAAATTCTTCAAAGTAAAGGTTTCAAAATTGTTATGTGGGATATCATAAGCTATGATTATGATGCAACCATTTCTGAAGAAAAATGTCTCCAAAATGTTTTGAAAAACATCAAACCCGGATGCATTGTTGTGTTTCACGATAGTATAAAGGCAGAAAAAAACCTTCGGTTTGCGTTGCAGAAGGTTTTGGGAATTATCTCAGAAAGAGGATGGAAGTGTAATCCAATTTTACACTAAATTAAACGTACTCATTTATAAGTCCAATAAGTGTTTCGGCATCTTGCTCTCCACTTTGGCGCCATTTCATTTCGCCATCCTTATAGATCATTAATGTGGGAAGGCCTTTTACACGGAGTGCTTCAGCCAATTCCTTATTCTTATCTACATCTATTTTTATTACCCGAGCGCTATCGCCAAGTGCAGCGGCAACATCTCTTAACACAGGATGCATTTCTTTGCAGGCTTCATCCGATTCTGCATAAAAATCTAGCAAAACTGGGATATGGGTATCAATTAATTCTCCAAATTTTGACATTTGCCTAATGTGTTAGTTGAACAATTATATCTACAAATATAACATTTCCCTATTATTATACAGTATTCTGTTTCTTTTTAAGTTGAATAACAGTGATTTCTGGCCAGATGCCTACCCTTCCCGGATAGCCTAAAAATCCAAACCCGCGATTTACGTTTATATATCTTCCAAACTCCTCATAAATTCCAGCCCAATTTTTATATCTATACTTTATGGGGCTCCACTTTATAATCCCTGGAATTTCAATACCAAATTGCATTCCGTGGGTATGGCCGCTCAATGTTAAATGAAAATGCCGCGGATCACGTTTCACTTTTGCCTGCCAATGCGAGGGATCGTGGCTCATTAAAATTTTAAAATCACTGTCTGAAATCCCCTTACATGCTTTGTCCAAATCACCAGCCTGTTTAAATCCGTTTTCGCCCCAATTCTCTACACCTATTAAAGCTATTTTTTGGCCGTTACGGTCAAGATATCGATTTTCATTCAGCAGTAAGTTCCAGCCCATCTCTTTTTGAAGCATTTTCAATTTTTCAAGATTTTCAGCTTTCCCCGAAGCGCTTTCCCATGAAACATAGTCACCGTAATCGTGGTTTCCCAAAACTGAAAAAACACCTTCCTTAGCTTTCAATGTTGAAAAAAGTTGCTTCCAATCATTCATTTCATCTGCAATATTGTTTACCAAATCACCCGTAAAAAGAATAACATCGCTTTGTTGTTCATTGATAAGGTTCACTGCATATTCCACTTTGTTGTGGTTGTCAAAACTTCCGCTGTGAACATCGCTAATTTGGGTTAAAGTGAAACCGTCAAATTCATCTGGCAAATCATCAAATTCCAAAGCATATTTCAATACTTTATAATTGTATTTTCCTTGAACCATTCCATAAATAAGCGATGCGAAGGGTATCGCAGCAATTCCCAAAGCAATGGTGCTCACAAATTTTCTTCGCGAAGCCATAAAACTGGTTTCATTGCTCCCAGCAATTTTCATAAAGATGCCAACAAAAAAACGGGCAATGTCTTCACCAAACATAAAAACAATCAGAATCAATTTTGGCACAAAGACAGCCAGAAAAATTCCGAAGAAATACATTTTTGGAGGCTCCATCATTTTTGCAGAGCCCAAAAAGGAAAGTTCATAAATCAACCCCGCCAAAACAGCTAACGAAATAAAAACATACAGCCCGTGCAGCCATGGACTTTTCGCAACTGTTTTTACAGCCTGAAAGGCATAAATATCAACAAGAATGTAAATGACAATAAAAATGAACCAACGCATAGAGTAGAGATAATTTTTAAAGATAGTATGTTTCAAAAAACTGAAACGCAACTTCACTTTATTTTAACGGTTTTAGTATCTTTTCAAAATATTTTTTTTGAAATGCGAAAACCCCTATCACTATTCTTTTTTCTTTTCTCTATTTTCTGTTTTTCTCAAGAAAATATTTCTTCAGAAAAACTAACCGATTATGTAAACACTTTCATTGGAACTGGTGGCCACGGGCATACATATCCAGGCGCAACAATGCCGTTCGGGATGATGCAATTGAGCCCCGACACCCGCTTGGAAGGTTGGGATGGTTG
>JAGQYY010000094.1 GCA_020435825.1 Aequorivita sp. | reverse complement strand
ATATTTGTCCAATGAAGTTACCTTGGCGATGCTTCTCAAGATTTACTGAAAGTGTGCTGATGTGTTTTTTGAAAGTTTCTGAAAACAGTTTTTTCTGAAACCGTTTTTCAAGAATCTTAAAGCCGTTTTGCTGTGCAATATTCCAAGTGTTTTCTTCAGAATATAACTCCAGGGAAGTTTCTATAAATTCTTCTTTTGAATTAGTAACCGCTCCACCAAAAGGGAGATTTCCGCACATTCCCTCTGCCCCAATTTTGGTTGTTACGGATGGCAAACCAAAGAGCATTGCATCTAAAAACTTACCCTTCAACCCTGCGCCAAAACGCAATGGAGCAAGTTGAACACGATAATTTTTCATAACAGCTTCCGCACGTTCGGCCCAACCTTTTATAATAAAACCTTCTTTTTTGTTATTCAGTTGAAGTATTTGCTGTGGCGCATAAGCCCCATAGATGTGAAGTTCAGCTTCGGGAAGTTGTTTTTTTATTTCCGGCCAAAGTGCTTTTAATTGCAAAACCGAATCCACATTTGGCGCATGCAATAAATTACCAATAGCTAGAAAGTTTTGGCGTTCTTCAAATGAAGGTGTTTTTTCAGAAACTTTTTCTGCCAAAAAAGGTAAATAATAAAGAAGTTCTGAAGAGATTTTGAATGTATTTTGAAGCAATTCCATTTCATATCCTGAAATGATAAGTGAAAGATCGCAACGTAAAATACAGGCGAGTTCGCGTTTGGCTGTTTCCGAAAAAAGATTTGCTTCAGAAATAGCTTTGCCTTTTTTAATTGCCTCTTCCCTAGCCTTCCGCAGAAAATGCAAATCTTCGGTATCGAGAATTTTTAAGACATTTGGGCAATTTTCAGAAACCCGCCATCCGAATTGTTCTTCGGTAATGTATCGGTCAAAAATGACGACTTCGGGATTCAACTCTTTAATAAAATCATCAAAAGAAGCATCATTCAGCAGAATAGATTTTACTGAAATATTTTTAGCTTCCAGATTTTCAGTTTTTTCAGAAAAAGCCGCTGTACTGGCAAAAGTGATCTGGTAATTTTCTTCCTGAAACAATTCAACCAATTGCATCATTCTGCTTCCCGCAGCAGTGGTGCTGGGCTCGGGAAATGTGTGGCCTATTATTAAAAGTTGTTTCAAGTTTTGGTTTCGAGTTACAGGTTTCAGAATAAAAAATTATCGGCTGCTTAAAATCCGTAAAGTTCGCACATCATTCCGAGATTGAAGAAAGCCGTATGTGCTCCAAGAAAAAGCATGGCACTTACAAAAGCGTAGCCAATATTACAATCTTATTTTTTAAGTGGTAATTTATATAGTTGAACGCCACTTGGAATAAAAGTGCAATCGCCTGGGCAGACAACATACGCTGGGCACAGACAATTACGGGTTCTTTGTAGAAAAGAAAATAAGTGGCCACCATCAATACGATATATAGTGCGGTTATCCCGAAAAGTACTGTTTTGGGAAATTTGAAGTCTTGGGAGTTGGTCATAGCGCAAGGTTTTATCCAAAGATAATTATTAAACGTAAAAGTATCGTCAAATAACAAAAGCCTTTCGGAGAAGTAAATCTTCCGAAAGGCTCTTAACAAAGGATAGTGAAATCTATTGTTGCAACTTATATGGCGCTATTATTCAAAAAATTCAGAACACGGAGTGTTTGTAAAAGTAAGGTTGTAGGAGGAATAATTGGGGTTTGAACTTTGGCCCCCAAGCAATCTACCATAAACCCCACAGGATGCAAGATCCTTAAATTGGGTATCGTGTACGCTCAGTTTGGCATTGTACCAAAGATCAATTGCACCTTTGTTGGTACTTGGGTCCTCCCCTGCATTGCTTATGGTAGCAAATGCGATTTCATTCATCGGGTTAGTGCCGTCTATTTTAATTCCCACCCACGAGCCGGGGGTATTGGACACCCCTTTAATGGTTATGGGATTAGCGGCATTTCCTACCATTTTCAATCCCCCTGTGTCACGGATGTTTATCTCGGTGCCGGGCGACATTTCTATGGTTACTCCCGGTTCAATGGTCAACTCACCACTCGCATTTACGCCACTAGTACCGGTATTGAGCACCCGGTAGGGTACATTTATTTTCTTCCAAACGCTTGAGTTTTCAAATTGAGCCGAATAATTGTAAAGCAAAACCCTGTCCAGATCGTTACCCGAATAATTATCGGTTGCAGAGGTTTGGGTGGCATAAACCGTATTTATAAGTAATGGATTTGCATTGCCGCTGAAGACATTATTTTGCAATGTGAGACGCGTATTTCCATATACCGCATTTAAGCCAGAGGTTAGACTGTTATTTACAGTGCAGTTTTTTAACGTTAAAGCTCCATCGGCATATACAATAACATTCCCGCGGTCGCCATTGCTATTAAAAGCTTGACCGCCACCATAACTGACGGTGACAAATTCCATAATATTTAAAGAATTTTCACTTTCCACAAAAATACCGCGCCATGAACCACGGGTGGGCTGAGTTCCAGTAAATACGATGGGCTGATTGGCCGTTCCCACTGCTTTGATTGAAGATACATCTTCTCTCAATATAAGCCCGGAATCTGGCGTGAAGGCAATAACAACACCGGGTTCTACAATTAAATTGGCTCGAACCTGTGAAACACAGCTAACGATGTAATCTATCGGGGCGTTTGGATTGTCTACCAAAGTTCTGTTCTCAATGAAATAATCACAATCCAATAGGATAGGATCTACGTTTACGGGTGGTTCAACAGGGTCATCGCTGGAGCAGGAAGCTGCTATCAAGGCAAGGGAACACAACCCTAAAAGGCTTAGCTTTTCGGAAGCATTTTTTAGTAGTTTTTTCATAATTAAATGTTTTAATATTTAATGGTTTTCAATATTCTTGGCACAAATCTATTCATCACATGTACAGGAAAAAACAGCCACTTAGCATTTGACGGCTATGGGTTAGAATTTGGAAAGAAGCAAATAGCCTTACCAAATACTCAATAAAAACCACCAAATACTAAAATTTCAAAAAACCTTAGTAAATAGAATGGTATTTTAGCTAATTGATGAAAAAATCGTTTTTAATAGTCTTCATTGTCTTAGGAAATCTATGGCAACTTTCTGCACAGATAGCAGCCGATTCTATCGTGGGAGAATTGAAGCTAATTAATAATCCCGAAGTAAAAGCACTGCGCACTTCTCTTCAAGCAACATTTAAGGAGGTACAAAATACAGCCAGATGGGAACCTTATGATGCGAATTACGAAAATGGACCCAAAACCGCCATTTGGTTAAAATTGGAACTCGAGAACAGATCAAATGACACTCTGCCCATTTATTGTTTTACCGCACACGATTATGCCAACGTCTATCAACAAACAGGTACGATTTTTAAAACTTTTAAGAATGGTAATTTAGTCCCTCTCTATAAACGTAGTAATAAGAGAGAGTTTTACATCACGGAACTTGTGCTGCCACCTTCCCAAAAATCGCAAGTTTTCATAAGGATCCACAGTATCAAGAAAATAAAAAATGGAAATGTCGCGCTTTTTACAAAAGCATATTATTTAGAGTTTGCCAAAAACTATATCGAATCCGAAAAGCATTCGGTCGCGTTTATGGTTTTTTATTTACTCTCCTTATTTACCATTTTTTTATTTGGAGTGGTTTTCTGGTTGCGGACGCATCAAAAACTTTATGCTTATTATCTGGCCTACATATTCTTTCAAATAGTATTCGCTTTTGCAGTCTTGAGGAGTACAACTTTAAGCGTTGGCAATATCTTTCTCTATATACCATATAGATTCAGTGCCGTGTCTGAGACATCGCAATTTTTATTTATTGGTTTTTACATATTTTTTATAATCAATTTATTAGAAATTAAAAAGTATAACCAACCTCTCACCAAAGCACTTATTTATTTTGGAAGGTTCTGTCTGCTATACGGCTTAGCCATATACATATACTTAATAGTTGGGAAAGACTCTAAAATTTCTAGTGAGATACTTGCTATAGTAAGGCTCATAGTTTTGCCTCTAAATTTGGTAATGCTTATTTGGATAATTTATAAAGTGAAGCATCCTTTATTGAAGTATTTTGTAGTGGGCCACAGTTTCTTTTTTATTGGTGCGGTTCTGGCTTCCTATGTTATGATAACTAAGAGCAATTACCATCCAGAAAGCATTTTTAATTTTCCCTATGCTCCCACTATCATTTTTCAGGCAGGCTTACTTGCCGAAGTTTTCTGTTTTGCATTTGCTTTGGGAGAAAATATTTTCCTGCTTCAAAAAGAAAAGGAAAACACCAGCCAAAACCTAATTACACAATTACAAAAAAACCAACAGCTTCAAGAGAATATGCGCGTGGAGCTGGACAGAAAGATTAACCAAAAAACCGAGGAGCTGATCCAACTCTATTCAAAAATTGAAAAACAAAAAGAAAAACAGCTTAAAAACTCTTTTACCCAAAAGTTGCTAGAAATGGAAATGCTTGCCCTTCGATCGCAGATGAATCCGCATTTTCTTTTCAATAGTCTCAATTCCATAAAACACTTAATAATGACCTCGCGCAATGAGGATGCCATTACATATCTAGATGATTTTTCAACCTTACTCCGCAGTATCCTTCACAATAGCAACCGTGAAATTATTTCGGTGGAAGAAGAATTGGAGATCTTAGAACTTTATCTTTCTTTAGAGAAAAGCAGAATGGGTAATAATTTTAATTATTATATTCAAGCTTCTAATAGAGAGGAACTTTCACAATTTCATATTCCGCCGCTATTGTTGCAACCCTTTGTAGAAAATGCTATTTGGCACGGTTTAAGCACAGGCAATAATCCTGAAAAGACACTAAAGGTTACTTTTGACACAAGTGACAGTTTAAAAATTACAATTGAAGACAACGGAATTGGCAGAAAAGCAAGTAGCGAAAAGAAAAAAACCCAAAAATCTATGGGTATGAAAATTACGCAAGAACGATTGGCATTATATAATCATTCTAATGACACATCCATACACCTCGAAATTAAGGATTTAGAAAACGAAAGCATTCCCGTGGGAACAAGAGTAACACTAACTTATTCTTATTAAATTATGACAAAAGTAATAATCATAGACGATGAAGCGCACTGTACCAATGTACTTGCAAATCTTATTGGAAAAGTTCATTCAGACTATACCATAACGGGGATTTTCACAAACCCTATTAAAGGTTTACAGTTTATTCAAAACAATCCTCCAGATTTACTTTTTCTAGATATTGAAATGCCTAATTTAAATGGTTTTGCATTAATAGATAAACTTTTGCCGATAGATTTCGACATCATTTTTACCACTGCTTATGATCAGTATGCCATTCGCGCTTTTAATTACAGCGCTATTAATTATCTTTTAAAGCCAATTTCAGAAAGAAGTATTGTAACAGCACTTGCAAACTGGGAGAAAAGAAGAAAGAAAACAAGTACAGAGCAATGGCAATTATTTCAGAATAATCTTGAAAACTCAACCAATGAACGCACCAAAATAGCACTTCCTACAGGAGTTGGTTTTAATATTGTTGAAATTAAAAATATAGTACGCTGCATGTCTGACAATAATTACACAAACTTTTTTTTAAAAGATGAAAGTAAAATTTTAATCTGCAGAACGCTCAAAGAAATAGAAGATATATTGAAAGATCATAATTTTATACGAGTACATCAATCTCATCTTATAAATCCGCTGTTTGTAAAAGGAATTTTAAAACAAGACGGCGGGAGTTTAATTATGAGTGACCGTACTGAAATTCCTGTTTCAAGACAAAAAAGAAAACAAATTAATGATATTTTAGAAACCATGCTTCGGTTAAAGTAACTTTCTGTTTTACTCAATGCTTTACAATCTTAAAAAGCAGATTTGCTTTATTTCTATAAAGAATCATGGAAAAATCATATATCTTCTTTTTGGCATCCTTACTTGTATTCCTAATTATCGATCCTGCAAAAGCACAACGTGGCTTTATTGAAGTCATCTTGACTTTTTTGATTGAAGCGAAAATGAGCAGTTTTGAGTTTGATTGAAGGCTTTTTTGAGT
>JAGQYY010000093.1:3140-6309 GCA_020435825.1 Aequorivita sp. | reverse complement strand
AGCACGCAAAGTGCAGGAGAGCACTGGTTCCCCCTTCGGGGGCTAGGGGGCAAGATTTAAGGTGGTTACAGCGACGGGGCTCACCTCTTACCATTCCGAACAGAGAAGTTAAGCTCGTTTGCGCCGATGGTACTGCATCCCGTGGGAGAGTAGGTCGCCGCCTTCCTTTAGAATCCCCTCCAAGAATATGGAGGGGATTTTTTTTATAACAAAACCAAAGATTGTTGGATTGCTTTATATACTTTAAAGATCATTAGGTAGCACAAGTGCAATATCTTTCAATTTTAAACTCTACACTTTATCAAATTAATAATGAAGAATTAATTATGAAAAAGGAGGCTGGCGAATGATTCTAAATCTTGAGCTATTTTACGTTTAAATAAGATATGCAATAATTACAGCAGCTATAACAGCAGTCATTTTTGTAAGGTTGAATTTGTGGTTCTTGGAACTCTCAAACAGGATTGTGGTTGATACGTGTAAAAATATTCCAATAACTACTGCCGTTATCTGGGTTTCGTATTGATGCACAAAATTATAGTTTATAGAAATGAAATTGCCCAAAGGTGTCATCAATGCAAAAAAGAATAAAAAGAATAGCGTAGTGGATTTTCTATATCCAGCTGTTATAAAAAAGAAAGATAAAATTATAGCCACCGGAATTTTATGAATTATAATTGCAAGCAGCAGATTATTTTCTTCGGAAATGGGGAAACCTTCCATAAAGGCGTGAACACTGAGACTTATAAATAACATCCAAGGGAAATGTTTGTTTTCAGAATGTAAATGTACATGCCCGTGTTCTGCACCTTTGGAGAAAAATTCTAGGAATATTTGCAACAAAATACCTAACATTATATAGACTCCAATATTTTTTGAAGGAATTTCAAAAACTTCAGGCAGCAGTTCAAAAACAGTAATAGACAATAAAAAAGAACCACTGAAAGCAAGAAAAACTTCCATATTGCGCATTTCCTTTTTCTTTAAGAATAGTGCAACGAAATAGCCAATGGCAACTGCCAAGAAAAGCAATAAGTAATTCATCAATTAAAAATTAAGATTAACCTAGGCGATGTTTGATTGTTGAAATCAGCTAGGTGATAATTGCCAAAAACGTGAAGCAATGTTATTTGCGCTTCTTCAAAATAGGTTTTAAAATCTGTCAATGTCAACGCCTTAACACGCTCTATAAAGGAATAGTCTTCTCCATTATCGTTGAAGTGGATTTTTTTTACGATATATCCATTTTCAACATATTTTTCAATGTGGAACGTGATGTTTCCCATACTTTTCTTTTCAGAAGGGATTAGGTTTTTTATTGCCAGTTCCGAATTCAGAAAATCTATAACGCCAAAGCCACCCGGTTTCAGTTCTTGTTTTATGGCTTGTATGGTGCGCAGATTATCTTCTTCGTTTTGAAAATAGCCAAAGCTTGTAAAAAGATTGAAAACAGCATCAAATTTTTGCGGATAGGGGAAACACATATCGTGGACTTCAAAATGAAGACCTGGTTTTTCATATTGTTTTGCATGCTGAATACTTTCCTTAGAAAGATCTACGCCCGTAACATCAAAACCTTGCTTGTACAGATATTTTGCGTGGCGACCTTTTCCACAGGCCAAATCCAAGATAGTATCTTTAGGTTTTAAGCTTAAAAATTCTGTAAGCTGGTTCATAAATAGAGCCGCTTCCCGGTGGTTTCGGTCTTTGTAAAGTATGTGGTAATAGGGAGTGTTGAACCACGAAGCGTACCAGTTGTCTTTTTCTTTTTGCATAGTTATCGTTTCGCCCTGCTAAAATACTGTATTTTTGCAGGAAATCTGTTTAAATACTATGACAAAGAATTTTAAAATGGTGGCCAAGACCCTTTTTGGGATGGAAGAACTTCTTGCCCAAGAACTTCGACAATTAGGCGCATCGGCAGTTGAAATAGGTACACGAAATGTTTCGTTTGAAGGCGATACAGGCTTTATGTATAAAGCAAATCTTTGTTGCCGAACTGCCATTAAAATACTGAAACCCATACATGTTTTCAATATTTTCACGGAAGACGATCTTTATAAAAGAATATACGAGATGCCGTGGGAAAATTATATGGATGTGAAAGGCACCTTGGCAGTAAATGCAACCGTTTTTTCCGAAGTGTTTACACATTCCCAATACATTGCGCTTAAAACAAAAGATGCCATTGTAGATCGTTTCCGGGATAGGGAAGGGGTTCGGCCCGATGTAGATTTGGATCATCCTTCGCTTCGCATAAATATACATATTGATAGAAATATTTGTACGGTTTCATTGGATAGTTCTGGTGAATCTTTACATAAACGCGGTTATAAGGTTGAAAGCACACTTGCACCTATAAATGAAGTACTTGCGGCAGGAATGCTTATGCTTTCTGGTTGGCAGGGACAATGTGATTTTCTGGACCCCATGTGTGGTGGCGGAACTATTTTAACTGAAGCTGCAATGATAGCCTGTAACATTCCCCCAAACTTAAATCGTGAGGAATTTGGTTTTGAAACCTGGCCCGATTTTGATGTGGATCTTTATGAGAAAATTGAAGAGGCGGCGCTTAAAAAAATTCGTGATTTTCCCCATAAAATATATGGTTTTGATACCGATCCCGTTGCAATTAAAAAAGCCAAGGAAAATATTAAAAGTGCCAATCTGAATGAATTTATTGAAGTGAAGCAACAGGATTTCTTTCAAAGTGAAAAAGAAGGCGATGAATCGTTATACATTGTTTTCAATCCGCCTTATGATGAACGTATATCAGTAAACAACATGGAACAATTTTACGGTTCCATTGGAAATACATTGAAACGCGGCTATCCGGGGACACAGGCGTGGATGATTACTTCAAACATGGAAGCTCTTAAATTTGTTGGTCTTCGTCCTTCAAGGAAGATTAAGCTTTTTAATGGAAAGCTGGAGGCTAAACTTGTTCGTTATGAAATGTATGAGGGCAGTAGGAAAGCCAGTAAGCAGTGATCAGTAATCAGTTTTCTGATATTGATATTATTTCTCTGCTTTTGGAGCGTCAGTCTTCTTAAAAATAGGAACCAAATACGAAATTGAATATCCGTAACCCACGCCAAACTTACTGTAATCATACGTTCTGTTGAAACCAGGAATGTATAGGTTTGCAAAATTCTCGGGTTCGTCTTCT
>JAGQYY010000093.1:0-3040 GCA_020435825.1 Aequorivita sp. | reverse complement strand
CGCCAAACTTACTGTAATCATACGTTCTGTTGAAACCAGGAATGTATAGGTTTGCAAAATTCTCGGGTTCGTCTTCTGTAATTTTTCTTTTTAGTTGAACGTTTATAGAAAGATAGAGGTTATTAAGTATTTCGGTTTTTATGCCTATAATCAATTCTGCCCAATGTGCTGTCAAGCCACTAAATTCTTGGGATTCATAAATTGTTTGTGTTGGAAAGGCAGGATTGTCGGTATAAATTCTGTAACTAGAAAGCTCCTGTTTGAATGTTGAAAAGCCATAGCGTAAACCTAGTGTAATAGCGTTTTCCATTCCCAACCAGTTTTCATAAGCGTTATAGTCAAAGCCTATTTTGGCATAGCTACCACTGGTTTTGGAGGAAACATAAGGCTCATTCCAATCTTTTTTTTCATTGCCAAGTTCTATAGCAGCATAAAACCGTTTGGTTACCCTGAAATCACCCATCACCTCAAAACCTGAATAACCATCTTCAATTAAGGTTCGCAATGGTTTGGCCAAATCTACGCCAACTCGCAGCCCAAATTTTTCAACTTTTGGAATTGTATCACTGATAGTTTCATTATTTTTTTGCGCCACCATTACATGCGTGCCGCAAAATAGACTAATGCAGCATAGTAACGTGGGGGCTATTTTCATCATTTACAGTTTCTCTTATTACAGTAACCAATTTTATCCAATTTTCGTTTCCTTCTGGCTCTAATTTTGAATCTAGATTAAAATATTCAGTCTTAAAACCACACGCGCGGTTTACATACCCATCTTGCCTTTGATAGATAAACATTACTTTATCCGTATTGGTCAAAGTGTCATTGGTTCTATAGGTTGTTCTTATGAATTTATATTTTGTGGTATCCGAAGTAGTGCTAAGAGGTATGGCAATTTCTTTTGTGTTTTCAAAGGAAATTACCTCCACAGATGTTTCATAATCCGTTTGAACACTCAAAACATTTACGTTTTTTGCGTTGGCCGGATTTGCAAAATCACTAAAAGCAATGACTACTTTTGCTGTGGTTGCTGTATCGGGCGGACATAGATCATCCTTTGTACAGCCTTTGAAGGTGAAAATTATAAAGATGAATAAGATACTTCGTTTAATCATGTTTTTGATTATCGTTTTTCCAAAAGTACAACATTTTCTACGTGATGCGTCTGGGGAAACATATCTACGGGTTGCACTTTTATAACTTTATATTTTGAATCTAAAAGTGCCAAATCGCGAGCTTGGGTTGCACTGTTACAACTTACATAAACAATTTTCTCAGCGCCCAAATTTAACAATTGTGCAACAACATCTCCATGCATACCATCTCGTGGTGGATCTGTGATAACAACATCCGGTTTTCCGTGTGTATTGATGAATTCCTCATTAAAAACCTTTTTCATATCGCCCACGTAGAATTCAACGTTTTCAATATTGTTTAATTGTGCGTTTTGTTTTGCAGCTTCAATAGCATCAGGCACAGCTTCAACACCAATAACTTTTTTAGCCTTTTTCGCAACAAACTGTGCGATGGTTCCCGTTCCGGTGTAAAGATCATAAACCAATTCGTTTCCTGTTAAATCGGCAAAATCGCGTGTTATTTTATACAGTTGGTATGCCTGTTCGCTGTTGGTTTGGTAAAAAGATTTTGCATTAATCTTAAATCGCAACCCTTCCATTTCCTCAAAAATATGATCCCTTCCGTGGAAAAGTCCAATTTCTTGATCGTATAGTGTATCGTTACCTTTTGAATTGATTACATATAATAGTGAAGTGATTTGAGGAAACTCTTCTGCAACCGCATGCAACAACAACTTTCTGTTTTTTCCATCTTCGTGAAAAAACTGAAGGAGCACCATAATTTCACCAGTTGAAGAAGTACGAATCATCAAGGTCCTTAAAAAACCCTCTTGATTTCTGGTATTGAAGAATGCAAGATTCATTTCTTCAGCTTTCGCTTTTATAAAATCGCGGATTGCGTTGCTGGGATCAGCCTGTAGATAACAAATGTCAAGATCCAAAATCTTGTCCCACATTCCAGGAATGTGAAAGCCTAAAGCATTGCGGTTTTCTATTACTTTATCGTTTTTAATTTGTTCCAGGGTCAACCATTTATTGTCGCTAAATGAAAACTCCATTTTGTTACGATAAAAGTATTGTTTTTCAGAACCGAGGATGGGCTGAACTTTGGGTAATTCAACTTTACCAATGCGCTGCAAATTTTGTTCAACCTCTTTGTGTTTGAAAAAAAGTTGGTGTCCATAGCCCATATTCTGCCATTTGCAACCACCGCATACCCCAAAATGTGGGCATACCGGCTCAACTCTTTTTTCAGAATATTTTGAAATAGAAGTTACGGAAGCTTCATAAAATGCTTTTTTCTTTTTGAAAGTCTGGACTGTTACCACATCGCCAGGTACAGCATTGTTTATGAAAATCACTCGGCCATCAGGAGCTTTAGCTAGAGCTTTGCCTTTAGCACCAGCATCTACCACTTCTACATTTTCAAAAACCACTCTATTGTTTTTTCTTGCCATAGGCGCAAAAATAGCATAATTGTTAGGTTTAAATCCTCTTCCGCCTTTAAAAAAATGTGGGATATATTTAGTAATTTGCAACCCAAGGAGGATTCCGCTCCATTAAGCAGGAATCAAAACTTTTATACTTCAAAATTATTACAACATTATGTCAGTTTTAGAGCAAACAGCTTCACAAAAAGCTATCGATTTAGAAAACAAGTATGGAGCCCACAATTATCATCCACTGCCAGTGGTTTTAAGTAGGGGAGAAGGCGTTTATGTTTGGGATGTGGAAGGCAAGAAATATTACGATTTTCTTTCAGCATATTCTGCAGTAAACCAAGGACACTGTCACCCAAGAATAGTGGCTGCAATGACGGAACAAGCTAAAACATTAACCTTGACTTCCCGCGCATTTTATAATGATATGCTAGGGAAGTATGAGAAATTTGCTTGTGAATTTTTCAATTTTGATAAAATGCTACCTATGAATACGGGAGCCGAAGCCGTGGAAACTGCTTT
>JAGQYY010000092.1 GCA_020435825.1 Aequorivita sp. | reverse complement strand
AAGGCCCGAAGCGTTGCTCGACTACAAAATATTCTTTGTCAACGACGTGGGTAATCTCGGTAATCCATTTGGTCTTGATGCCCAGAAGGGGGTTGACTATATATTCAATAACCTGCCCTGCAAACATTGGTCTGTCTGCTCCAGATTGAATATTGAAACCCATATAATCGGGTGTAATCACTTTTAAGTTTTCAGGGTTTGACAGAAAACTCCAGGCTTCATCCACAGAAATTGGAAGGTTCTGCTTTGCATGCAGCTTATAAATTTTCATTTAGACTTTCATTTCGATTAAATGCTAATTTCCGATTTATAAGTAATAATCTATTGTTATCGGTTTTCGCATTTTCTCTATGGAAAAGTTGCTTAAATAATTTTTTTAAAAACTTGAACATTTTTTTTAATTTTCATTAAAAATAGTTTGTTTCAAGATATATAAAAAAGTTTAAACAAATAATTAACAACTCTCCCGTAATTAAGCTATAGCTTGAATTATGGAGATTCTTCCATCGAGAGTTTTTTAATTTTTTTAGGCTTTTCTTAACTTTTTAAATCCCTGCATATTGTATTTTCGTGAGGAGATATAAACCACTAAAAATCATTATCATGAAAAAGATTATTTTACTTTTTTCCGCCTTAATATTAACTGCCGGTATTCAGGCACAAATTACAACCCCACAGCCCAGTCCGTTTCAAAAAATTGAACAAAAAGTTGGCCTTACAGACGTAACTCTGGAATATTCAAGACCCTCTATGAAAGGCAGGACCATTTTTGGTGGTTTGGTTCCTTATGATGCTATATGGCGTACTGGAGCAAATGCTAATACTAAAATCACTTTTAGTGAAAATGTTGAAATTGGTGGTAAATCTGTTAAAGCTGGTTCATACGCCATCTATACAAAGCCAGGTGCTTCAAACTGGGAAGTTTATTTTTATAACGACACCAACAATTGGGGAACTCCAGAAAAATGGGATGACAGCAAGATAGCAGCACAAGTTTCTGTACAAGCGTATCCAATGCCAATGAATATTGAAACTTTCACAATGAGCTTTGATGAGTTGAAAAACGATGCTGCAATGCTGGGGATGCTTTGGGAAAAGACTTACGTAGGTGTGCCAATTAAATTCGGAACTGATAAAGCGGTTTCTGATAACATCCAAAAAGTGATGAATGGCCCAAGTGCTAATGATTATTATGCAGCGGCTGTATATTATCTTGAAACAGGAAAGGACATCAACCAAGCTAAAACTTGGATTGATAAATCTATCAATATGAACAAGGAGCCTGCTTTTTGGCAACTTCGCCAAAAATCTTTAATCTATGCAAAGGCAGGGGATAAAAAGGGCGCTATTGAAGCTGCCAAAAAATCTATGGAGCTTGCAAAAACTGCCGGGAATAATGATTATGTGGCTTTAAACCAAAAGTCTTTAAAAGAATGGGGAGCAATGTAATTGCTTCACTTCCTTAAACAAAAAAAGTCCCGAACTTTCGGGGCTTTTTTTTATTTTGGGCCTTTTGGGCCTTTTTCGCCTTTGTTACTGTGACCATTTCTGTATCTGTCTAAAAGCTCGCGTTTAAAGTCATCTTCCGTTTTTTTCAGGATAATTATTTTCTTTGATGAAATTACCCCACGAAGTTCAGCAATCATCTGTTTGTGTAGCTCCAACTGTTCACTCTCCAACGATAGGCTAGTGTCGATCAATGCATTTGCCTCAGCGTCGTTCATTTTATCCAGACCATCTCTCAGCTTTTGATAGATTTCGTTTTTTTCTTTCTTTCGAAGAGCGTGGAATTTGTCATCATACTTATTATAAATTGGCCAAAATTTCTCCGCTTCATTTGATGTTAGCGATAACTTCTCCGTAATATAGGCTGTTTTTAAAGCTTTAATTTTTTCGTGCTTCCTGTCCTGCGCCTGCATTGCTATTGATGCAAGGAGGAAAATAAAAATTAATTTCTTCATTGTTCATTTATTAAGGTTTCTGCATCCACATTTTCCAAAAGATAATTTTCCAATGTGGTTTCTGAAAATTGGTGGTTATCAAGGTTTAAATCGGTAATATCTTCATCGTCAATGTAAGTTGTCAAATCATAAAGGTCTAAATTCAAATTACCGTCTTCAATATAAGTGTCAATAGCTGCCAGTTGCAGTGAATCCAAACTAGAGCTATCAGTTTTAGTATTGAAAACCGTAAAACCAATAATTAAGCAAGCTGCGATTGCTGCTGCATAACCAACGTATTTTTTGGCGAAAAGCGGAATCACTTTCGTAGGTTTTTCTGAATTGATTACCGCTTTTAGAACACGGTCTTCCATATTTTCAAAATATCCATCAGGCACAGTATGCCCAGCAGACTTCGGGAATTTTTCTTCTGAAATCTTACTGAACAAACGCTCCTCGAAATGCTCGAAATAGTTTTCGGGAGTTTTAAAACCAGATATGTTTTTATTTTCTTTCATTGTTTCATTAGGACTTGAAAAACGTTAAAGAGTTTCATCCTGTGTTTTTATAAATTCCGTAATCTTTTTAACTGCAATGTGATAGCTGCTTTTCAATCCGCCCACGGAGGTTTCCAAAATTTCTGAAAGTTCCTCAAAAGTGTGGTCTTCAAAGTATTTCATTGTAAAGATCAATCGTTGTCTATCAGGAAGCGTTGCAATCGCTTTTTGAAACTGAAGCTGTAATTGGTCACCTTCAAAATATACATCGCTTTCTAAATTGCGCAGAGCATTATCTTTCAAGTTTTCAATTGAAACATTATTGCGTTTCGCTTTTTTGTTCAGAAATGTGATGGATTCATTTGCTGCAATACGGTACATCCAAGTGTGTAATTTACTGTCACCTTTAAAGGAATTGATATTTCTAAAAATCTTGATAAAGGTATTTTGAAGCACATCATCAGCATCATCGTGATCTAAAACCATATTCCGGATTTGCCAATAGAGCCGTTCTTTATACTGCATAACAAGCTCCCGAAAAGCAGATTCCTTTTCCGCTTCGGTCTGCAATGCAGTTACAAGTTCTTGTTCTTCAACCATTTTTAAGTGCGCAACTTGTTTATAAGACTAAGTTACAGAACAATGGTTTAATATAGTATATATAATTATGCGAGTGATTGCATTTCCACCAAACTGAAGTAAACGCCTTTTTTCTCCAAAAGCTCTTGGTGTTTGCCTTGCTCAACAATTTTTCCTTTGGAAAGCACCACGATATTATCTGCATTTTGAATGGTAGAAAGTCGGTGCGCAATAACAATAGAAGTTCTGTTTTTCATCATTTTTTCCAACGCATCCTGGACCAATCGCTCGCTTTCGGAATCCAATGCGGAAGTTGCTTCGTCCAGAATCATTATCGGCGGATTCTTTAATACAGCGCGCGCAATACTCAATCGTTGTTTTTGGCCACCGCTCAACTTATTTCCACTATCACCAATGTTGGTTTCAAAGCCTTCGGGAAGTTCTTTAATAAATTCGTAAGAATTGCTTATTTCTGAAGCTTCCATTAATTCCGCATCGGAAGCATTAGGTTTTCCAAGTTTTAAATTGTTTCCCACAGAATCATTAAAAAGTATGGAATCTTGGGAAACAATACCCATCAAACCGCGCAAAGATTTTTTAGAAATATTTTTTATATCTACACCGTCAATTTCAATACTACCTTTGTTAACGTCATAAAAACGGGTTAATAAATTGGCAATCGTACTTTTTCCACTCCCGGATTGACCAACTAGTGCTACCGTTTTTCCTTTCGGAATTTCTAAAGAGAAATCTTTCAAAACGTACTGATCTTCGTATTTAAACGAAACATTTTTAATGGAAATAGTTTTGTCGAACCCTTCTTTTTGAACAGGGTTTTCAATATCAGTAATCGTGTTTTTGGCTTCTAGCAATTCTAAAATTCGATGCGCAGAACCATCCGCACGTTTTATTGAATAGCTTGCCTTTGCAATAGCTTTGGCGGGCGTAAGAATATTATAGGCCAAAGTAATATAACCGATGAAAAAACTGGCTTCCAAAGTTCTATCCACAAAAACTAAATAACCCCCGTAAACTAAAAGAATTCCAATAGTAATAATTCCCAAGAGTTCACTAACAGGGGAGGCAAGGTTTTGACGATTTAATACAGAATTGGAATGTTTGTAAAATCGTTCATTACTGTCTTCAAATTTTTTCTGAAACACATTTTCAGCATGAAAAGCCTTAATGATACGCAATCCGCCCATGGTTTCTTCCAAAATTGAAAGGAAAACGCCTTGTTCCTGCTGAACTTTTAGGGACCCTTTTTTTAATGACTTCCCAATTTTTGAAATCAGAAAACCAGAAATTGGCAAAAACAAAAACACAAAAAGGGTGAGTTTTGCACTGATGATGAGCATGGTTACTAACGAAAAAATAATTGTCAAAGGCTCACGGACAATCATTTCCAAAACAGAGAGCACAGAGTTTTTCACTTCATCAACATCGCCACTCAATCTTGAAATGGTGTCGCCTTTTCTCTTTTCAGAATAAAAAGCTAGTGGGAGATGAATCACTTTGCTATACAAATCATTCCGCAGATCTTTTAATACACCATTTCGCATAAAAGTGGAATAGAACATGGCTAAGTAATTGCTCAGGTTTTTCAATAAAAAGAGAGAGATAATTATGGCCACCATATACATAAGCACTTGAAACTCGCCATATTTATTGATATTTTCAATGATGATGTAATTTAGATACTCTTGCGAAAAATCTTTTATTTTAGAAATTCCTTCATAGACCGGACGAACGCCGAGCGTACGGTTGTCGCTAAAAATAATTTCGAAAACAGGAATTAGCGCCACAAAAGAAAGGGTGCCAAACAAAGCATAGAGTATGTTGAAAAAAATATTCAAAAAAGCATATCTTTTGTATGGATAGGCGTAGCGCAGTATTTTTCTGAAATAATTCATTAACTAATGTTTAGTTGTGCGGCAATGGCGTCTATTTTTTTCTGAAGTATTTCCTCAAAATTTTCCTTTTCGGAAGTATTTACGCTAATGTAGAACTTTATTTTTGGTTCTGTACCGCTGGGACGTGCTGCAATTTTGCTGCCATCTTCGGTGTAATAGATCAAAACGTTACTTTTTGGCAGGTTTAATGACAAAGTTTCCTGTTTTGTAAAATCCGTAGTTTCGCCTTTTGAAACGTCGTCCATTCTAATTACCTTACTGCCAGCAATTTCCTTAAAAGGATTCTCGCGAAGCGCTTTCATCATTTCTGAAATCTCCGCTGCGCCTTGTTTTCCTTTTTTTGTGATTGAAATTAAATGCTCACGGTAGTTTCCGAATGTACGGTACATTTCGTTTAAATATTGAAACATGCTGCCCCCGGCGTGCTTTTTCTGTGCGGCAATCTCGCAGGCGAGCAGGGTAGCGGTAACGGCGTCTTTATCACGTACAAAATCGCCCACCAAATAACCAAAACTTTCCTCACCGCCGCCAATAAACTCAAGCTCTGGAAAATCCTTGATCATTTTTGCGATCCATTTAAAACCGGTAAGCCCTTCAATATATTTTACATTGAAATGTTCTGCAACCTTTGCCACCATTGGCGTTGAAACGATCGTGGAGGCTACAAACTGATTCCCGTTGAGTTTCTCGGCCTTTTTCCATTTTTCCAAAAGAAAATGCGTCATCAAGACCATCGTTTGGTTTCCGTTAAGTAGAACTATTTTGTTTTCGTCATTTCTAACGGCAACTCCCAAGCGGTCACAATCTGGGTCGGTTCCAATAACAATATCTGCATTTTCTTTTTCCGCAAGTTCCAAAGCCATTTTTAAAGCGGCAGGTTCTTCTGGATTTGGCGATTTAACCGTTGGGAAATCTCCATTTGGTTCTGCCTGTTCTTCAACTATTGTAAAATTTTTATAGCCAGCTTTTTCCAAAACCTTCGGAATCATTGTGATTGAAGTGCCATGAAGCGAAGTGAAAACGATTTTGAGGTTGTCCTTTGCTTCCTGTGAAGTATTAAAAGTTCCATTTTTAATCGAAGCTTTTGCGAATGCCTCATCTACTTCAGAATCTATAAATTGAATCAATTTCTCGTTGGCCTCAAATTTTATGTCTTCGTATTTAAGCAAATTTATTTCAGCAATTATTTCTGCATCCTGCGGAGGAACAAGCTGCCCACCGTCTTCCCAATATACTTTATATCCGTTATATTCTGGAGGATTGTGAGAAGCCGTCAATACAATTCCAGCTTGACAGTCCAACTGTTTTACGGCGAAGGAAAGCTCAGGGGTGGGCCTTAATTCTGAAAAAAGAAAAACCTTTATTCCGTTTGCGGAAAAAACATCGGCCACCACTTTTGCAAATTCTTTACTGTTATG
>JAGQYY010000091.1 GCA_020435825.1 Aequorivita sp. | reverse complement strand
TTACAACGAAGAAGAAAACCTGCAAAGGGTAGAAAAGGAATTACGCTCCTACACTAAAATCGCAACCAAAAAAACTTCCATTCTTTTTGTTAACGACGGTTCCAAGGACAACAGCCAAGCCTTGATTGAAGAAATCTGCAATCGCAATGAAGCTTTTCACTTTATTTCCTTTAAAGAAAACAGAGGCTTAAGCGCCGCTATAAAAGCTGGTTTTGACACTGCCGAAAGTCCATTGGTTGGTTATATTGACAGTGATCTACAAACCGCGCCGGAAGATTTTAATCTTTTGTTGGAACACATCGGCGAATATGATTTGGTAACTGGCGTTCGCGCCGATAGAAAGGACAAGTTTGTAAAAAATATGTCCTCAAAAATTGCAAACGGAATTCGCAGGGCTTTTACGCACGACGGTATGGACGATACTGGCTGTCCGCTAAAAGTAATTAAAACAGATTACGCCAAGCGCATTCCAATGTTCAAAGGGCTTCACAGGTTTTTACCAGCTATGATTCTTTTGCAAAATGGAAAAATAGTACAAATACCCGTAAAACATTTTCCGCGAATGGCAGGCACCGCAAAATTTGGACTTTGGAACCGATTGATTGGTCCTTTGATGGACTGTTTCGCTTACCTTTGGATGAAGAAAAAGTACATCAACTACGAGATTAAAAGCAAAGGATGAGCAACTGGATTGTGTATGGCATTGGCTTTTTGGCACAAATCCTTTTCAGTGGAAGGCTTATTGTTCAGTGGATTCTTTCCGAAAAAAGCAAACGCATCATAACACCTTCTGCCTTTTGGAAACTGAGTTTATTGGCTTCTTTTTTATTGTTTGTCTATGGACATTTGCGCGATGATTTCGCCATTATGCTCGGCCAATCTTTGACGTATTATATCTACATTCGAAACTTACAATTACAGGGCGAATGGCAGAAATCGCCAAAATGGTTGCAGATCTTCCTTTATATTTTTCCAATTCTTGTAGTGGTTTACGCCTATAATAATGGCGAATACGATATTGAAAAACTTTTCAAAAACGACGCAATTCCGTTGTGGCTGTTACTTTTAGGAATTATTTCCCAAATTATTTTTACGTTGCGGTTTGTGTACCAATGGATGGTTTCAGAAAAAACAAAAACTTCACAACTGCCCGTAGGTTTTTGGCGTATGAGCGTTTTGGGAGCATCCTTAATCTTAACGTACGCTATCTTCAGAAAAGATCCGGTACTTTTTGTAGGCCATATTGCTGGGTTGATAATTTATGTTCGCAATATTTTCATTTGGAAAAAACAAGTTAGCCATGAAAATTGAAAAAAATTACATACTACTGCTGTTGCTAACCTGTGCGGCTATTTTCTTCGTGAATTTGGACTCGCTTCCAGTAAACATTATGGAAGCGCGAAACTTCATCACCGCGCGCGAAATGCTTCACGATGGCAATTGGCTTTTAACCACAATTAATGGCGAACCCCGCTACCAAAAACCACCGCTGCCCACTTGGTTAACAGCTTTTTCAGCGGCAATTTTCGGGATAAAAAGTGTTTGGGCACTTAGGCTTCCGGCAGCGATTATGACGCTTTTTCTCGTGCTTTTTTCCTATAAACTTGCAAAAAAGCTTACTTCAGAAAAACTGTATGCTTTTATCAGTTCACTGATAATGGCCACCTCTTTTTACATCGTTGCCTCTGCCCGAGATGGTCAGTGGGATATTTATACCCATGGTTTCATGGTAATATGCATTTATCTACTTTATTTATTTTTTACGGAAGAAACCCACAAATATAGAAACGCACTTTTGGCCGGACTTTTCTTTGGCTGTTCGTTTTTGAGCAAAGGCCCAGTTTCTATGTACGCCCTGCTCCTGCCCTTTTTGATTGCCTTCGGAATTGTTTACAAATACAAAAACTTCAAAACACGTTGGTTGCCCCTCGTTGCATTTTTGGCAGTTGCTTTTATAGTGTCGGCTTGGTGGCATTGGTACACACTCAAATTTGATCCCGCAGCTGCAGAAATCACCAAAAAGGAAACGACCAATTGGATAAGCTATGAAATAAAGCCATTTTATTATTATTGGAGTTTCTTTACACAGAGCGGCGTTTGGACTATTCCCGCATTTATAGCATTGCTTTACCCGTATCTAAAAAATCGGGTTTTCAACAAAAAGGCATATCTGTTCACCTTTCTATGGACGATGCTTTCAGTGATTCTACTTTCGTTGATTCCTGAAAAAAAGTCTCGCTATTTGTTGCCGGTTTTAATTCCAATGGCTATGAATACAGGTTTTTATATTGAATATCTTTTCCGAAGATTTAAAGATTTAATGGATAAAAAAGAAACCCTTCCTGTTTATTTCAACTTCGGCTTGATTGCCTTTATAGGAATTGCCTTCCCCATTGGTGGCTACATTTTCCTGAAAGATGGCCTTGCAGAAAATTGGGTTTGGTTTTGTTTGCTTTCCCTTACTCTATTCATCATTGCAATTTTTATGTTCCGAAATCTCTTCCGTAAAAAAATTGCAAGCGTTTTCTATTTAACCATTGCCTTTATTGTTGCGGTAATCTGGTTCGGGCTTCCACTTAGCAAAGCCATCACTATAAACCCTGATTACAAACCATTTTCAGAATTGCAAACTTTTGCAAAAGAGCAACATCTGAAAATCTATGAATTTTCAGATATGACGCCTGAACTTATATGGGATTACGGCGAAAAGATGAAAATTTTGAAAGTAGGCGAAAAGGTTACTATTCCAGAGGAAAACCAATTTGGCGTGATGGTTTCAGAGAATAATCACGAAAATTTTGATAATGCATTTTCCAATTATAAAAGAGAGCGAATTACGCGCTACGATATGAACCCGAAAGGTACTGACAGCAGAACACACAAAGACAGATTATATCGGGACTTGTTTATTGTGACTAAAAAATAATTCATTGTCTCCCCGAGTGCAATCGAGATTTTTTTTTATTCTTCACAAATCGTCTTAAATTTAGGTCTCGACTGCGCTCGACCAGACAAATTTTAGTTATTAAACTTCTTCTGTCCCCACTTCTGAAGCAAGTAAAACAACCAGCCCGTCAATCCTCCAAAAGCCATTCCACTAACCACATCCAAAGGATAGTGAACGCCTAAATAAATTCGGCTATAGCCAGTAGCCACAGCCCAAATTAATAAAAGGAATGGTAAATATTTATACCATTTTTGAAGGCTCAAGCCTAAAAACACAGCCGCGGCCATGGAACTTGCCGCATGTGCAGAAAAATAACCATACCTGCCGCAACCATCCGCTACAAAACGCATAGCTGCTTTCAGTTCCGCTACTTGGCAAGGCCGTGGACGTTTAACGCCATATTTAAAAAGACTGGCGATTTGGTCCGTTGCTGTAATCATCAAGGCAACGGAAACTAAAATCACAAGCGTTCCTCTTAAACCATAATTCTTATAAATCAAATAAAGCAGAATTACATAGATGGGGATAGAGGACCATTTTTCAGTCACAAAAAGCCAAAATCCGTCCCAAGAAGTATTGCCCAGATTGTTCAGAAAAAGGAAAAGTTCGGTATCATATTTTAAAAGTTCTTCAAACATTCAATTTATTTCTCATTATCCAATTCAATAGTTAAACAGTTAAACATTTCAACAGTTAAACAATTAAACATAAAATCATTCCGCATCGTACCGCGCTATTTCACGATCGTAAAAATCGTTTGCGCCTTGAATTAAATTTTCAGCTTCGGTTTCAAGTTCCTTTTGGTCCTGGGCATCAAAATCCTCAAGCCATTCCACCTCATCGTTTTCAAGGTTGATGATAAATCGTGGAAACTCGGTATGTATCACGAATATCGCCGTGGGATAATCGCTGTTGTCGCCAAGAAGGTATTTTGGGAAATCCATTTTTTTTGAAGTTATGAGTTTATTAAATTTACTATTCGCTATTCGCTAATCACGAATTCCTCTCTAATTAATTTCTTCGAAAGATAATTAAATCTGATGAATAACATAATGCCGCTTGCTGAAAGGCCTGCCAACAAACCTATCCAAATACCCATACTTTTAAGGGAAGTTTCCATACTTAAGTAATACGAAATAGGGAAACCGATTATCCAATAAGCTATAAAGCAAATTACTGTGGGTATTTTCACATCCTGCATTCCACGGAGTGCTCCTAGTGCTACTACTTGCAAGGCATCGGTAAACTGAAATATTGCGGCAATAATCAACAATTGCGCAGCTATGGAAACTACTTCGTGATTGTCGGCAAAATCGGCTATACTATTGTAATCAAGGAATATTTTTGGCAATTCACCATTAAAAAGAATAAAGAACACAGCAAATACCAAAGCCAAAATAGATGTCAATAAAACAATTGAAATTGCCACGCGCCTTAGTTCCCTAAAGTTTTTCAACCCTTTTTGGTTACCAACGCGTATCATTGCGGCCACGCTAAAGCCCATCGCAACCATAAAGGTCATGGAGGCAAGATTCAGCGCAATTTGGTTTGCCGCCTGTGGATTTTTCCCCAGAATTCCAGAAAGCCATATAGCCGAAGTGAAAATAGCCACCTCAAAAAACATCTGCATCGCAGAGGGAAAGCCAAGGTTTAAAAGTTTTTTCAGCATCGCCTTGCTAAGGGTGAAAATTTTTATACTCGTAACAAAAAACCGTGATTTCTCTTTTCTACTTAACAAATACCATAAATAAAGTACCATCACCACCCTAGAAGCAAGTGTGCCAATGGCAGCACCAACCACACCTAGTTCTGGCGCACCAAACTCTCCGAAGATAAACATATAGTTAAGCAGGACATTCACCAAATTGGCAACAATGGTTGCATACATAGGGAAGCGCGTCATGGACATACCATCGCTAAACTGCTTAAACCCTTGAAAAATAATCAAAGGTACAAGTGATGCCGCAACCAAAGTCAAATAAGGCATTGCCAAATCAACAACTTCGGGTGGCTGTTTCATTACATACATTAGCGGTTTGGCAGCCATCACCATCCCGAAAAGCATCAAACCAAGCACCATACACAAAAACAGTCCATGCTTAAATGAAGATTTTCCTTTCTCGCGATTGCCTTCGCCATCGGCCTCGGCTACCAAAGGCGTGATGGCGGTTGAAAAACCAACACCCAAGCTCATTGCGATAAACATAAAACTATTCCCTAGCGAAACAGCAGCAAGTTCGGCACTTCCCAACTGCCCCACCATAATGTTATCAACCAGCGCAACCACTTGGTGGCCCAACATCCCCAAAATTACGGGCGTTGCCAGTTTGGTGTTGTATTTAAATTCTTTGGTGTAGTCGGAAAGGGCCAAGGCAAAAAATTTTTGCGCAAAGATAGTTGTTGCTTTTTTTTAAAGACCTATTTCTAAAAAAACTGTTACCTTAATCTGTCAAAAAAATAGAAGATGAAAAGTAACCAACAATTGACAGACCGTTTTCGGGAAGTACTTCTCAATGGCACTTGGATAGCCAACACCAATTATAAAGACCAATTGGAAAACCTGCCACTGGAAATAGCACAAACAAAAGTGGGCGATATAAACACCATTGCCATTTTGGCGCAGCACATCCACTATTACATAAAAGGGGTGTCAGTAGTTTTTAAAGGTGGCACTTTGGAAATTAGGGATGCATATAGTTTTGATTTCCCACCCTTGACTTCTGAAACCGAATGGAAAGCCTTCTTAGCTACCTTCTTTAAAGATGCCGAAGAATTTGCAAACCTTGTGGAACAACTTCCAGAAAACATTTTAAAAGATAATTTTACCGATAAAAAATACGGAACGTACCAAAAAAACATTGAAGGGATGATAGAACACTGCTACTACCACCTTGGCCAGATTGTTGTAATAAAAAAAATAATAAAAGCTCCATAACCCATAACTATCAAACAACAACTATCACCCGACAACTAAATAAATGCCCAGACCCACACCAAAATCCATCACCGATAAAGAAAAGAAAACCAGCGTCAAGGATTCTTTTAAAGCCCTAAAAACCATTCCGCGGTTCTTCAAGGAGATTTTCCGAAGCAGTCCAAAACTGTTTCTGCTGAATGCTTTTGCTAGGCTCATAAATGCCTTCACGCCCGTAATTATTCTTTGGGTAGGGAAAATGATTATTGACGAAATCATCCTGCAGGTTTCCCTCGAAAACCAAGACTTTACCCAACTGTGGAACCTCGTCATCATCGAGTTTTGCGTGGCGGTACTCTCCGATCTGTTGGGACGGTTGATAAACCTAACCGACGGCCTTTTGGGAGACCTCTACTCCAATATGTCTTCCGAAAAAATAATACGGAAGACCGCAGAGCTAACTATCGCACAACTGGAAGACCCTGAGTTTTACGACAAACTGGAACGCGCCCGAACCCAAACCAACAGTCGCGTGGATTTAATGACCAATGCGCTAGGACAAGCGGAAAGCCTTATTTCTATGGTTTCACTGATTACAGGCTTGATTTATTTTGAACCTATTTTAATCCTCATCCTCATTCTCAGTATCATTCCTTCGTTTATAAACGAAGCCAAATTCAGCAGTACGCGCTATTCACTGGCTCGCAGTTGGACCGCCGAACGCCGCGAACTGGATTACCTCCGGTTCATAGGTGCCAACAATCAAACCGC
>JAGQYY010000090.1 GCA_020435825.1 Aequorivita sp. | reverse complement strand
GTAAGCTAGACAGACCTTCGCGCAATGCAGGGTCTAAATGCAGTAGATCTTTCATCGCTTGCCTCTGGGGTTTATATGGCACAGATTATTGGTGACAGTGCAAGCGCTGTGAAACGCTTGATTAAAGAGTAAGTATTGTTTAAATATTGTACTTTGGAAGGGCTGCTTGAATAGTAGCCCTTCTTATTTTAAATAAAGCAATATTTTTTTTGCCCGTGCTTGGTAACCTGCACTTTTATTGGGAGCATTTTCGGTAAGAATATTTCGTAATTCTGGGTAAATCCATTTCTTGTCGTGATCCCATCCCAAATAATAAAGACATTGCATAGCAGGAGCTTGGCAAGCCACTTTTTGGTCGGTGATTAACCAATCGAAGCAGCATTCGGTGATACACTGTCTTTCATTTGCACTTAATACATTAGAAGCTATACCAAATACTTTCATAAAATGATAATGGCAAAGCATTTCACATATTTTCGCACAGGAGCGCAAGGCAGAATCATTTTCTATGTATGGTAACTGTTCAAAAAACAGATGCATATATTTAAAGAATTTTCTTGCGTTGTACTCGCAGATAACTTCCAAAACCCAAGCAGATTGAACCAAAAGTTCATTTTCTGGCTTAAAGCACCATTGTATTGTTTCACGGACATAATGTGGTTTTTTGACAATCCAAAAAGCAATTTCCAGCCTTTTTTTGCGACTGCTATTCACCTCCATCAATTTTTCTTTTAAATCTTCCGGAAGCATAGTTTTCTATTTTAGAAGTGCAACAACTTTTGGAACTCCTGTCGAAGCATTTTCTGCAAAAACAGTGATTCTTTTATTTTCTGAAATAGAGGGTTTCGGATCTACAAAATAAATATGTGCGTTCCCTTTTGTATATTGCACCAAGCCAGCTGCGGGATAGACCTGCATTGAAGTTCCCACGATAATAATTGCATCTGCTTGCTCCACAATCTCTGTGGCAACTTCAATCATTGGGACCATTTCGCCAAACCAAACAATATGCGGGCGTAATTGGTGGCTGTGTTTGCATAGATCTCCCAAGTTCAAATCATCCTTCCAGTCCATTACCAAATCTTCATCAAAAGTGCTTCTAGCTTTCAGCAGTTCACCGTGAAGATGGATTACATTTGTACTTCCAGCACGTTCATGAAGATCGTCCACGTTTTGGGTTATGACAGTAACGTCATGATTTTTTTCAAGTTCGGCCAAAGCAATATGCGCGGCATTCGGTTTTACCGTTAAAAGCTGTCTTCGGCGTTGGTTGTAAAAATCCAGCACTACTCCGGGATTTCGGGCAAAGCCTTCGGGCGAGGCAACTTCCATTACGTCGTGGCCTTCCCAGAGCCCATCGCTATCACGAAAAGTTTTTATTCCACTTTCGGCACTTACACCTGCGCCAGTCAGTACGGCTATTTTCATTAAATTGATTTTTCTATCTTCGCTTAAAATTAATTATTTTCTTTGGATGCTGCATTATTAAAATACCTTCAAACTTACTTAACAGAGCGCAGGAAAAACCTTTTTGAGAAAGTACTTTCTGAACGTACGCGCCATTTTACAGTTGTTACCGAAGATGTGTACCAACTTCACAATACCAGTGCGGTGATGCGTACCTGCGATGTTTTTGGCATTCAGGATCTGCATGTTGTGGAAGAGCGCTTGGGAAAACGTGTGGATAAGGAAATTGCGATGGGTGCCCAAAAATGGGTAAGTTTGAATAGGTATAGCTCTATTACCGATTGTATCAAAAAATTAAAAAAATCTGGCTATCAGATTATTGCCACCACGCCCCACGACAATTCTACCATGCTCCAAGAATTTGATGTTTCAAAAAAGAGTGCCTTTTTCTTCGGAAAAGAGAGCGATGGCCTGAGCGATACGGTTATGGGTGCAGCCGACGGGTTTCTAAAAATCCCGATGTACGGTTTTACCGAGAGTTTGAATATTTCGGTATCCGCGGCAATTATCTTGCAAAGCGTTATTTCAAGAATGAAGCAGAGTCCTGTAAACTGGCAACTTTCCGATTCAGAAAAATTGGAGATTGAAATGGAATGGATGAAAAAAACAATTAAGGCTTCAGAAGAGATAATTGAACGGTATTATCTTGAAAATTCCAAGCAATGATTGCTGAAAAGATAATTTTGCGAACGCATCCATTATTTGAAATTGAATTTAGAAAAGATGGATTTAATGTGGTAGATAATTCAAAATTAAATACAAATCGGTTTTATCATTTTGACCTTATAAGTGAAATAGAAGCGAAGATAAAATCAACAAATTTTTTTATCACGGCAATTAATTTTATACTTTTTGCAGGTCCTAAATATCATTATTACGATAGGCAACAACTCAAATTTAAATATGAAAAAGAAGAGGTTGTTATTTTCATCGAAAGTTGTGATTTTGAAACTCTTCTGCAAATTTCAGAAAAAATAAAATCTCGCATCTCAAATCTAAATACGCAATACTAAAAAATGAAACTCGTCTTCGCCACACACAACCAAAACAAATTTATCGAGGTAAAAACCATGCTCCCGCACCATATTGAATTGCTGAGCTTGACCGATATTGGCTGTAATGAAGATATTCCCGAAACAGCTGATACCATTGAGGGAAACGCAATTTTAAAGGCGAATTATGTTCGCGATAACTATAATTTAAATTGCTTTGCCGACGATACAGGTTTGGAAGTAAAATCCCTAAACAACGCACCTGGCGTTTACAGCGCCCGCTATGCTGGCAATACGCACGATTCTACAGCAAACATTCAAAAGCTTTTGAAAAACTTGGAAGGCAAAGAGGATAGAAGTGCCCGCTTTAAAACCGCGATTGCACTGAATGTGAATCAAGAGGAAATTATGTTTTTGGGCATTTGCGAAGGCGAAATAATTAAAGAACTTCGTGGCGATTCAGGGTTTGGCTACGACCCGGTTTTTCAACCCAAAGGATTCGATAAAACCTTTGCCGAGATGACGCTAGCCCAAAAAAGCGAAATAGGTCATCGCGGAAAAGCCATGCGGCAATTGATTGCGTATCTTTCCAAATAGTTTGCATATTTCATAAAAAACTGCCAATTCCCACTGTTAAACAAAAACTTTAAGTTACTTTTGCGCCCTTGAAAAATCAATAGCCCATTGCTTTTGGTCTTCAGGAAAATCCTCAGGGTGAGGAGTGTTATAGTGAAGCTGTCCGTTTTTTATATGTCCAGTAGCTTCCCATTAGCACACATATAAAAACTTTATTACATAAAATGACAGCATTTAAAGCACTCGGTTTGGAAGAAAATCTTCTGAAAGCCATTGCCGATATGGGTTTTGAAACCCCTTCGGAAGTACAGGAAAAAACAATCCCAATTCTTTTAGATCGTGAAACCGATATGGTTTCATTGGCGCAGACAGGAACTGGAAAAACTGCAGCTTTTGGTTTCCCAATGTTGCAGAAAATTGACGTAAAAAGTCGCACCACACAAGGACTTATCCTTTCTCCGACGCGCGAACTTTGTCTTCAAATTACAAACGAAATGATCGCTTACGGCAAGTATTTGCCAGAGCTAAACGTGACCGCTGTTTACGGTGGTGCGAGTATTACAGACCAAGCAAGACAGATTAAAAAAGGTTCGCAGATCGTGGTCGCAACTCCCGGAAGGATGAAAGATATGATCAATCGTGGACTGGTAGATATTTCAAAAATTGAATACTGCGTGCTCGATGAAGCTGATGAAATGCTCAACATGGGCTTTTACGAAGACATTACCGAAATCCTTTCACATTCACCAAAGGAAAAAAGTACCTGGCTCTTTAGTGCAACCATGCCGAAAGAAGTAGCAACCATTGCAAAGAAATTCATGCATACGCCCGTGGAAATCACCGTGGGGACTAAAAACGTTGGGTCTGACCAAGTTTCACACGAATATTATTTGGTGAACGCCCGCGATCGATACAATGCATTGAAGCGTTTGGCAGATGCAAATCCAGAAATCTTTTCTGTAATTTTCTGTAGAACGAAACGCGATACGCAAAAAGTAGCGGAGCAGTTAATAGAAGACGGTTACAACGCCGCCGCACTTCACGGCGATCTTAGCCAGAATCAGCGCGATTTGGTGATGAAATCCTTCCGTAACCGTCAAATCCAAATGCTGGTCGCAACCGATGTTGCCGCGCGCGGAATTGATGTGGACGATATAACGCACGTTATAAATTATCAGCTTCCCGATGAAATAGAAACCTATACCCACCGAAGCGGCCGTACTGGTCGCGCCGGTAAAACCGGGGTTTCTATGGTTATCGTTTCAAAAAGTGAGGTTCGGAAGATTCACAGTATCGAAAAGATTATCCAAAAAAAATTCATTGCAAAGGAAATTCCTTCCGGAATGGAGATTTGCGAAGTGCAAATGTTCCACTTGGCAAACAACATCAAGGATACCGAGATTAACCCTGAAATAAATTCATACCTTCCAAATATCAATGAGGTATTGGCGGATTTTTCGAAGGAAGAACTTATCAAGAAAGTTTTCTCTGTTGAGTTTACACGTTTCTTGAATTACTATAAAAACAGTAAAGACCTAAACATTTCCGGAGAGCGCAACTTTTCTGGCGAAGATGCAAAGAACAGTACGCGCTATTTCATAAACATTGGTAACAAAGACGATTTCGATTGGATGAGCCTAAAGGATTTCCTTCGCGATTTGTTGCAACTTGGGAAAGACGATGTATATAAAGTTGACGTAAAAGACAGTTTTTCTTTCTTTAATACCGATACAACGCACCAAGAATTGGTGATGGGCATTTTCAAGGATTTTAAACTTGACGGAAGACAGATCAATATTGAAATATCCAAAGATACAGGACGCAGCAAAGGCAGAAGTGGCGGCGGACGTGATCGCGGTAGAAGAAGAGGTGATAGAAATGATCGTGGCGATGGCGGCGGAAGAAAAGGAGGTTTTAAGAAACGTAGCGGCGGTTTTGAAGGAAGCGACAAGCCAAAATTCAAAGGTAAAAGCCGAAGGGGTGCACCGCGTCCAGACACAAAGGGCACGGGCGGAAGACGCCGAAGAAAAGGCTAGCCTTTCTTTATTAAACCTTTAAATTGTTCAAATAAATTGAACAGTACATTTAAACTTTAATACCACTTTAACGTCTATATAAGTATATTTACGGGCCTTTAATCATGAGGTCCGTATTTTTTAAAACGTATGCAAACCTTAAACTTTTTGCAGGAACTTATACTGGAAAACGATATAGTGCGGCTCAATCCCTTGCACCATCACGATATTGATAACCTCTTGCGTTTCTCGGAACAACAGCCAGAACTTTGGAAATATTCCCTTCAACCAGCCGATGGCTTGGAGAATTTAAAAGGTTACATAGACTTCGCTTTACGAGGAAGAAAAGAAGAAACAGCATACCCTTTTATTGTTTTCGACAAGCGCACCCAGCAGATTGCGGGCAGCACCCGTTTTTACGATTTTCAGAAAAACCACAATACTGTTCAATTGGGCTACACTTGGTACGGCAAGGAATTTCAAGGAACGGGACTAAATAAACAATGCAAACTTTTGATGCTTGAATTCGCCTTTGAAACTCTTGAATTGGACCGTGTAGAATTTCGTGCCGATGCAACTAACGAACGTAGTATTGCCGCAATGAAGAGTATTGGTTGCACCGTGGAAGGAATATTGCGGAACAACTGTGCAGCACCTAAAGGAAGACGCGACAGCATCGTTCTCAGCATTTTAAAAGACGAATGGTTTGGTGGCGTTAAAGAAAAATTGAAATCTAAAATTGAAAAAGAACGGAACGCTTCGCCTCAGTGAAATTTTTCCGTATATTAAAATCCTGTATGAAAAAATATATTCTACTTATAGCCCTTCTTTTTATCGCCGCAAACTCCTTTGCCCAAGATAATAACACTATCAAGGGAATCGTGATGAATGATGCAGACGACAAACTTTTGGAAAACGTAAACATTGTGAACCTTAACCAAGTAATTGGCACAACCACCAATGAAAAGGGTGAATTTGCAATCAAGGCTGCGGTAAATGACACACTATATTTTTCATATCTGGGCTTTAAATCCCTGCGGGTTCGCGTTACTAATGACTGGTTGAAGTTTGGCGATATAAAAGTAAAAATGACCGAATTGGGCATCGCCCTCGAAGAAGTGGTAATAAAACCTGTTCAGCTAACAGGTTATGTTGAAATTGATGCGAAGCTAATTCCTGTTTATGATAATTACCGATACCGGATTTCAGGTTTAAACACGGGTTATGAAGGCGGAAGCAACCAGCCCGGAGCCGTAAGTAAAGTCCTGAGCTCCATTTTCAATCCGGCAGATTTTCTTTACAATGTCTTTGGAAAACGACCGAAACAAATGCGGAAGCTCCGCCAGATGAAGGAAGATGATGAAATCCGAAATCTACTACAGAGCAAGTTTGACCGCGAAACCTTGATGGCCGTGCTCCAACTGGAGCGTGCCGATATTGATGAAATCCTCAACAAATGTAGCTATTCAAAAGACTTTATACGAACCGCAAACGACCTTCAAATCCTAGATGCCATAAGCGGTTGTTACGAAGAATACAAGATTTTGAATAGGGAGAAGTAATAATTTTTCTACTTTTTTTAACTTCAATCAATTTCATTAAAAGTATTTTTAATGAAAGTTGATTCTATGGAACAAATTTTCTATAAGAAGCGAATATTTTTCAACACATGCGTATTTCGGTTAAAGTTGATGCGGTGGTTTTTGAAGCTTTAAGAATATTTAGTAGAAAATCCGTTGTGCATTATGATAAAATTCTGTCAGTTCGAGTGAATTTTACGAATGGAATGCGTA
>JAGQYY010000008.1:1481-54256 GCA_020435825.1 Aequorivita sp. | reverse complement strand
GCCAACGTAAGTACCTTCAAACATATATACATCCATGGTAAAATTACCAGACTGAGGCGTATTCATATCAAAAGTTGACACTTCAATATCTGAAGCTCCCACGGTAATGTCAAAATATACAGCTCCTCCTGGGTCACCACCGTTTCCACCAGCGTAAAGCGTAGCTAAACTACCGGGAGTACAGCCGCCACCGCCGCCAATAGGTTCGCAATTACCAGAAACAGTATAAACAGTATTCCACATATCGTCAGCAGGTAGCGTTGAATTCCATCCACTATTTGCGACATCATAATGTACCCTATAATCAGTTCCAGGGTTAGGGATACTCGTTGTTTCCCAATAAGCATCTGATGTAGGATCTACGGGATTTGGAGTTTCAACACCTATCCAATAAACAGTTTCAGAACCAGAAGTTCCATTAAGCATTACTGTTGGCGCGATGTCCAACACAATTGAAAGCACATCTCTACCAAATGCAGTACCAATTACCGTGGAAGATGTAGGGACAATTGTCATAATTGAACCAATCATCGTACCCGGCATACCACCGGCATCTTCATAAAAGCCAACATCTATAGAATTGAAACCTCCATTGTTAATCATATTTATTGTAAGTTGATCTACTTCGAAGTCAGTATCGGCAGCTACGATTATTTCGTCTGCAATTTCAACAGTGTTGTTGGTATTTCCGTATCCATTTTCAAAGCCGTTGCTCACATCAGATTGTGAACAAGCAGAACCACCACCGCCTCCGCCGGTACCTTCAATTGCAAGTATACCTACTTCAGCACAATTAGAATTTATTGAACCCAACTGGGTTACTGTACCTGTAGCAGTATCTACAGAGCAAAATTGATTTACACCACCACCAATATAAGCAGCCATATACAAAACTCCTGAGTCTGGGTCAAAATCTGCATCTTGAGCAAAGCTGATGTCAATTCCAAGAGGCCCAACCAAAGTGCCTGCACCTGTATTTAAATCAATTGAGTAAAGGTTATCATCACCTATATCAGCCATAAACGCGTTTCCAGCATTGTCAATTGCCAGCCAAATTCCTAAGGGATTTCCTGAATCTCCAATAGCAGTCAAGGTTCCTGTTGCTAAATCTACAGAATATATGGTTGTAACTACCCCATCAGTACTTGATGCGTACATAGTTCCATCTGCTTCATTCCAAGCCAAGCCAGAAGGAGTGTGTGCTGCTGCAAGATTTGTAAGAGGCCCAACTGTAGTTTCAGCCCCACTTGCAGTATCAATAGTAACTAACGAAAGGGTCCCAAAGTTTAGACCGTATAGTGTATTCGTATCATCAAAATCACCGGCAAAAATACTTGAAGTATTTGTAGCTATAGGGTCTATATTATAAGGTCCAGGCAATGAAAAACTTCCAAAATCATTTCCGCAAGAAGCTCTTAAATTAAGTGCATAAACCGTTGGGTCTGCACCACCGCCACCGCCACCGGCAGTAACAATTTCTACATCCCAACCACCATAATCAACTACTGAAGAAGCATGGAAGAAGAAAAAGAAATTTCCTGAGGCTGCAGTAAAAGTTGAAGATCCGTGGGAAGCAATCATGTCTGCTAGTGTAATATCATCTTCATTTGCTCCGCCAGGACCATTATCATATAGCTTGGTACCAGTTGCATCAGTTCCATCATAGATTCTTAAATAATCAAAATTGGAAAAAACACTAAAAAATTGAAAATCAATCTCACTTACTCCCGCTAAAGTGGTTTGTGTATCGCAGTTACAGTTTGGATAATTTCCCGGAGTGCCACCGGTACTGCTTCCCCCTGGTCCTCCTGGATCAAAAAAGTGATCGCCAGCATCTGGAGTAAAGGTTTCCGTAGCACCCGCAGTAGGGATAATATCGGCTTGAGGTGCCCTATTTTGGATCATAACCGATGGGGTTCTATTTACAGGCAAATTGGCTTGATATTGCTCATTAGCCAATATTTCCGCTTCATCCTCAGCAGTTAGCGTAGTAGGAGCTAAAAATAAAGGCGCTTGTTTATAAGCCGGTCTGTTTTCAGTAGAATAATCAATCCCAGTTGAATTACCAAACTTATCTGTATGGCCTGATGCGACAAATAAAGGAGTGTATTGCGTTTTTTTTGCAGCCTCACTCTTAAATGATCTGGGGTTTATAGGCTCAGCCGCTGAGGCTAATGCAATATTTTTGCCATTACCGCTTAAAACCTGACTCGATTTAACAGGTTTTTGGTTGTTGAAATAGGAATGCAGTAATTGCTGTTCTTCTTTTGTAAAATATTCAGATAGAGAACCGCTCTGGCTTCCCAGATTCTGATATCTCACCAGCAACTCTTGAACCGAAGCGGTGGGTTTTTTCTGTACCTCTATCGTCGTCCCCGAATCGGACTTTGAAGAAGAGGGCTGGGTAGATTGCGCACTGATGGTAAGCGAGAGCAAACCGACGAAACACCCAATAATAGTACTTCTTTTCATAATTTGATAAATTTTAGTTAATAATCCTCTAAAAGTATCTAAAAAAATGTTAATATCAAACAATTACCATAACTACTTTATGGTTTGTCAAAAAAAAAAATCCCACCCAAATAACTGGGCAGGATTTAAACTTTTTATTATATTATTGAATATTATTTTTTCCCCACAAATGCTTCCATTACGCCATCACTAACACCCATATTGGAAAAACCGCCATCGTTGTATAAATTTTGAAGTGTTACACGCTTGGTAAGATCACTAAACATTGCGATTGTATAATTTGCACAATCTAATGCCGTGGCATTACCCAAAGGAGACATTTTATCGGCATAACTTATAAAGCCGTCAAAACCTTTCACTCCCTGCCCTGCTGTAGTTGGTGTTGGCGATTGCGAAATGGTGTTTACGCGAACTTTTTTATCCCTTCCAAAGAAATATCCAAAACTACGCGCTATGCTCTCCAAATAGGCTTTGTTATCAGCCATATCATTATAATCTGGAAAGACGCGTTGTGAAGCCATGTAGGTAAGCGCAATAATGCTCCCCCATTCATTCATCGCATCTTTTTGATAGAGCACTTGCATGGTTTTGTGAAAGGAGCCAGCAGAAATATCCCAACCTTTATGCGTAAAATCATAATTTTGATTGGTATAATGATTTCCTTTTCTAACATTTACAGACATGCCGATGGAATGTAGTATGAAATCCAATTTGCCTCCCAAAATTTCCGTTGCCTTTGTCACCAAATTTTCCAAATCTTCCAAACTCGTTGCATCTGCAGGAATTACTTCAGAATTTGTTTTTTTGGCAAGTTCATTTATTTGGCCCATCCGCAAAGCAATGGGAGCATTTGTAAGTACAAATTTTCCGCCTTCTTCGTGAACTCGCTCCGCTGTTTTCCAAGCAATGGAATTTGCGTCCAAAGCCCCAAATATGATTCCACGTTTTCCTTTTAGTAAATTATAAGACATGTTTCAATATATTTTATGGTTGAATAGATTTTCGTTTTTCAATTTCACTTTTGAAAAGTAAAGATACATTTAATTCAATAATTCCTTTGCATTTGCTATCGCTGCTTCCGAAACATTTTTGCCGCCAAGCATCTGCGCTATTTCAACAATGCGTTCTTCTTCGTCCAAAACCTTTAAATGGGTAGTGGTTAGATCATTGCTATCTTCTTTATATATTTTTATATGATGGTCGCCTTTTGCTGCAATTTGTGGCAGGTGCGTAATGCTCAATAATTGGATGGACCTGCTCATTTGGTGCAGGATTCCTGCCATTTTATTAGCTATTTCGCCTGAAACACCTGTATCTATTTCATCAAAAACAATGGTCGGAAGTTTTTTATATTCCGCCAAAACAGCTTTTACAGCGAGCATAATTCGGCTCATTTCGCCCCCGGACGCTACCTTTTTTAACGGTCCGAACGCTAAACCTTTATTTGCTGTGAACAATAGCTGCAACGTATCGGTTCCATTGCTCTTGAAATTTTCTGAAGCGGAAAGCTCGAACTGAAACCGGGCGTTTGGCAATCCTAATGGAAATAGGGTTTCCTCTAGTTTTCGTTTAAGAATTGGAATAGCTTCAAATCTTTTGGAGTGAAGTTCGGCAGAAGTCTTCAAAGTTGTTTCCCGCAACTCTTTTTTCTCCTTTTCCAATTTTTCAATCTGGTCGTCAAGCCCCAAAGTAGTGTTCACTTTTTCTTCTAGCTCATTCTCTATTTCAATTAATTCTGAAACCGAGGAAACAGAATGTTTTTGCTGGAGCTTATAAAGCGTTTGCAATCTTTCGTTTACCTGAATAAGCATTTCGGGATCTGCCTCAATCTTTTCTGCAGTGGTGCCAACTTCACTTGATATGTCTTCCATCTCAATAATAGCGCTGTTTAACCGTTGCCAATAATCTTCAAAGGTTTTTGAAAATTCCTTTATTCTTCCCAAAACAATTCGTGCTTCCTTTGCTGTTTGTAAGCTTCCAATTTGATCTTCATCCAAAAACTTGTTCACGTTTGAAAGCGCTTCCTGTATAGCTTCAGCATTGTTCAGTGTTTCAAATGTTTCTTCAAGATCTTGCTGGTTCAGTTTTTTTAAATCAGCTTGTTGAAGTTCACCATAAAGGAAAGTGTTATAATCAAGTTCTTTTAAAGCATTTTCTTTTTGGAGCTTTATAGCTGAAAGCTTTTCTGAAACGGCTCTGAAATCTGCAAATTGTGATTGATATGATTTTAAAAGCGCATCATTTCCCGCCAAAGCATCAATCACTTCCATTTGGAAGTTTTCTGAAACTATTTCCAGGGTTTCGTGTTGGCTGTGAATATCAATTATGTGTGGGGCCAACGATTGAAGCTGTGTTAAGGCTACAGGCGTATCATTCACAAAGGCTCTGGATTTTCCCCCTGGCAATATTTCACGGCGAATAATGGTCTGAGGTTCAAAATCCAGGTCATTTTCGTCAAAAACATATTTCAATCCATAATTTTTAATGGAAAAACATCCTTCAATCACACATTTTTTTGAAGAATCTTTTACGCTGTTTAAATCAGCCCTTTTCCCCAATAAAAGTGCCAATGCCCCAAGAAGTATAGATTTTCCAGCACCGGTCTCACCTGTAATAATCGTCAAACCCTCATTAAAATCCACGCGAATATCTTCAATAAGCGCATAGTTCTTTATGGCGAGGTTGGTTATCACTTTTAGACTTTAAGTTTTAGACGTGAGGTGTTAGACCTTTTAAATTCAACATTCATCTTCAATCTTGAATTTCGATATTATAAATTTAAAAGAAAGAATTTAACTTATCGAAACTTGTTGAAAAGAAAAATTAAAACTTGATTTCAGTCCAATTGGTTCGCTTAGTAGGCGCCATTCTATTAAGGTTTTCAACCAGTTTGGTAATATCAACCTGTGGCCCTCCACTAAAAATAGCTTGTATTTCATCGCTTTTAGCATCAAAAAAAGTTCGTACCAAAAAGGAGTTTGGACGCCTGTCGTTAATGCCTTTCAACTTGTTGATGGCATTAGCAATTTCTTGTTTGGCTTTTTTCTGGTCTGAGGCCATAACATCCAATCCTTCGCGATGGTATAGGTACATCACTTCATGAAACTCTTTATAAACTGATGACAACAAAGCGTCATTGTAGCGAAATCTTGACTGATTGCCATCTGTAGATTTCCATCCAGAAAAATTGCTAGAAGCCGCAGTGTTGGTTATTTGTTTAGCTATTTCAAAATAGGGCGCTCCTCCATTCAAGACATAAGTGTCTGCGTCTAGCCCAATAATTGTATAAACATGAAAAGCAACAACCGAAACAAGGTTAGAACCAAAACTATTGATGTTAAAAGTTAGTGGCTCATACTCTTTATAATTGAAACTTACTTGCTTGTCAAAATAGTTATAGACAGGGCTGTCGTATGTTGAATCAAAAACAGGTCGCGAAGATTGAATCTGAAGTGTTCCCGAAAAAGTATTACCGTCATACTGGCTTATTACCAAGCTCATATTGCAGTCTATGCGTTCTTGGTTTTTGTAATCTTTATCAGTCCATTTTGTATTGTTCACAAATTCGCGAAGCTGGGTTTCCAGTGTTCTGAAAATTTGCAAATTAGGTTGTCCGGTTTGTTCGGCATCTATGGAAACGGTGCAGTTGAGTTCTTGAGCTTGTGCAGTAAACACAGCGCTGGCACATAGTAAGAAAAGTAAAATTTTACGCATTGGTCTGTTCTATAATATATTCTATAATATCTTTTGCTACTTCTTTTTTAGGTTTAACAGGAAAAGGAATTGTTTTATTGTCTTTTCCTATCAAAGTAATTTTATTGGTGTCGGTTTTAAAGCCCGCACCTTTGTCCCGAAGCGAATTTAGCACAATTAAATCTAAATTCTTTTTTTTCAGTTTCAATTTTGCGTTTTCTTCCTCATTTTCCGTTTCCAGCGCAAAACCTACCAAGAACTGATTTTTCTTCATTTCGCCAAGCGAAGCAAGAATATCTTTGGTTTTTTTAAGCTGAAGCGTTAAATCGTCAGTTTTCTTTTTAATTTTTTCCGAAGCAACTTCTGATGGACGATAATCAGCAACCGCAGCACTTAAAATGGCCACATCACTTTTACCGAAATATTCATGCACGGAATTATACATTTCTTCGGTGGAAGTAACGTGAATTATTTTCACAAAATCGTTTTCAAGTTTTAAAGCAGTCGGCCCCGAAATCAGGACAACCTCAGCACCAAGTCCTGCAGCAGTTTCGGCAATTGCATAACCCATTTTTCCACTGGAATGGTTTCCTATGAAACGAACGGGGTCGATAGCTTCATAAGTTGGTCCGGCAGTGATCAAAAATTTCTTCCCTTTAAGCGGAAGTTTTGATAAAATGTCCTTTTCCAAAAAAGAAACAATTTCTTCTGGTTCAGCCATCCTGCCCTGCCCTACCAAACCGCTGGCCAATTCGCCAAAAGCCGCGGGGATTTGAATGTTTCCAAAGCTGTTTAGTTTCTTAAAAGTTGCTGCCGTTGTTGGATGTACATACATATCCAAATCCATTGCTGGGGCATAATACACGGGGCATTTCGCAGATAGATAGCACGCAAGCAAAAGATTGTCGCAAGCGCCATTAGCCATTTTGGAAAGCGTGTTTGCAGTAGCTGGAGCTATCAAAAACAAATCAGCCCAAAGGGCCAAATCAACGTGGTTGTTCCATTTGGGCTCTTTAAAGCTGTTTGCATCATTCTCTTCAGTGAAGGAAGAATAAACTTCGTTTTTTGAAAGTGTCGAAAGCGTTAGCGGCGTAACAAATTCTTTAGCAGAAGATGTCATCACTACTTTTACGTTAGCTCCTTTCTTCACTAAAAGCCTAACTAAAAAAGCTGCTTTGTACGCGGCAATCCCGCCGGTAACGCCAAGCAAGATATTTTTCCCGTTCAAAACAGACATCTTTTTATGTTTCTGGTTTTATAGTTTTAAGGTTAACGTCAAGATGACTATTACCTTATTAACGAATAACTGTTATTCTTCTACTACCTCGTCTTTGGTATTTCTGTAGTAGATTTTGTTTTCTAACCACTCTTGAACCGCCAAAGCGTGTGGCTTAGGAAGTCTTTCGTAGAATTTTGAAACCTCAATTTGTTCTTTGTTTTCAAAAATCTCTTCCAAACTGTCGTTGTATGTTGCAAACTCATCAAGTTTTTCAAGAAGTTCTTTCTTGATGTCTCCGTTTATCTGTGAAGCTCTTTTTGAAATGATTGAAATAGCCTCATAAATATTGTTAGTTGGCGCATCAATCAAGTTTTTGTCAAGTGTAACGGTGTTGATGGGTGCTTCTGAATTTTTAATATCCATAATAAAATTAATTAACTAGTGGGTTCTGTTTCTGCGGTTACGGTTCTACGCTCTATATCTTGATAAATCTCTGTTGCATCTTGAGCAAGTTCTGTATCCTTGTAATATTTCATGAAATTATTGTAGTATCCTTTTGCTATAATCAAACGTTCCTGGACCAAAGATGGAATACTGTTAATGGCTAATTTATAAGCCGAAACAAACCTTCCGTAAAAAGCATCTTTTCTGTAATGAGAACCTGGATTGTCGGTAATAAAATTATCAAAAGCACCAATGGCAGCTTTGTAATCTTCCACATGCAAATATTGTTTTGCAGTTTCATACTCTTTGGTTTCCAGCTTTTCCTGTAATTCGGCAACTAGCGTGTTGGCCTCGGTTCTTTTATAAGAATTTGGATAACGATTTATAAACTCCTGAAGTTTTTCCAACGCTTTATAGGTATCCTTTTGGTCTAAGGAATATCTGGGCGAAAGTTGATAAAAGCTTCTTGCGCTTTTAAAAGAAGCTACTTCAGTACTATCACTTTGTGGGTATGCTTGCGTAAAACGCTCAAATTGGTAACCAGCCAAATAATAATCCTCTAAATTATAATAGGTATTTGAGTAGATAAACATCAATTTTTCACCTTGAGGTTTACCTCTGTATGAAGGAACTATCTGCTCCATCAATTTCAGGCTTTTTCGGTATTTGCCAATTCTGTATAGCGAATCCGCCATGGTGTATTTTTTGCCCATATCATCCTTACGAAGAACCCGTTGGTATTCGCTACAAGATGAAAGAACAATAGTAAAGCAGAGTAAAATAAAAAGTGGTAAACGCATGGGCTTAAAAAACATCGTGCAAAAATAGGGAATTAAACATGATTGGACAAACTTATTCTTTGGCTAAAATATTGCGCTGAAGGCTATTATTTATATGCCTTTTGAAATATTTAACGCATATATTAAAAAGAAACGTTTCAGAAATTTTTAATGAAAGAATCAATTTTGCCCCTCAAACCATTACTAACTCCCACTAAAGGAAGGCGTACCGTATCGCCACAAATACCTAAACTTTTAAATACCGCTTTAATACCTGCGGGATTACCTTCGGCAAAAATATAATCGATTGCAGGTGCTATCTTATAATGTATTTCATAGGCTTCATCAACTTTTCTGTCCAATCCAAGTTTTACCATTTTGGAAAATTCCTTTGGAAAACCTTCTCCGATAACCGAAATCACTCCTGCTCCGCCAGCCAGCACCATTGGCAACGTGATCATATCATCACCAGAAATTACCAAGAAATCTTTTGGGCAACCAGAAATCAATTTCATTGCCTGTACAATATCACCCGCGGCTTCTTTTATGGCAACAATCTTTTCAAAATCATTCGCCAGACGGATTACCGTTTCCGGAAGCATGTTTGAAGCCGTCCTACCTGGAACATTATATAAAATTATTGGCAATGTAGCCTCTTTAGCAATCGCTGCAAAGTGCTGATAAATACCTTCTTGTGTAGGTTTATTATAATATGGCGAAACCGAAAGAATAGCCGTAAAAGCGGAAAGATCGCGGGTTTTCATTTCAGAAATAACCTCCTGCGTATTGTTGCCGCCAATCCCTAAAACCAAAGGCAAACGACCATTGTTTGTAGAAACAATAGTATCGATAACCAACTGTTTTTCTTCTTTTGAAAGTGTTGCGCTTTCGGCAGTAGTACCCAAAACCACCAAATAATCAATTCCGTTTTCAATGTTGAAATTCACCACATTTTTAAGCCCTTCCACATCTACGGAAAAGTCAGTTTTAAAAGGGGTAATCAATGCTACTCCGGTTCCAACTAATTCTTTCATATCAATCTATTTTTTTTAAGATTCTTAAATATTTTTTCACTTCACTTTTAAAAGTTTCTGGATTTTGAAGGTCAACGGTTAATAGCAAATCAAAAAGTCGTTCATCGGCCCCACTAAAACCTATTTTGAACTTTGCTTTGCTTTGCGCTACCATTGCGCCCAAAAATTCGTGCTTTCCTTTATAATAACCTATTAGCACATCAAAAGGAAAATCTAGAAACTCCTGCGCATTTTGATTTTGGATTTCGCCGCGCCACGTAAATTCCTTATTGGTTATTTGGTTTTGCCGATGCGAAGGAATCTTTCTCCGCGTTTCCACGAAAGTGAAAACTTTCACATCTTTCCGCTGCAAACCAAGATTTTTTCCAAATCCATAAAGCATCTCAAAATCGTCAAATAAAACTTCGTCCACCAAAAAACCCAAATAGTTTAAAGATGTATTCCTTTGTGAAATATCACGCTCCGTCAGGTTTTTTTCGGTATGTTTTTTTAAGGAATGCTGTTTTACTTTTTTCAACATGGAATGCCCAATTCTTGTGTTGCAAAAATAGTTTTTTTCAACGCTTTTCTGCTTTCAATTAAGAAATCATTTGCAAAAAATCATCTTCGGAAATGATGGCGACACCCAAACTTTCGGCCTTTGTTTTCTTGCTCGGCCCCATATTATCACCTGCTACCACATAATTGGTTTTGGACGAAATGGAACTGGAAACCTTTCCGCCATTGTCCTCAATCAACTTTTTCAGCTCATCGCGGGAAACTTTTGTGAAGACGCCGGAAACCACAAAAGTTTTTCCATTAAGAGTATCTGTTTGATTGGCAAGTTTTTCTGCGGAAATTTCCAACTGAACACCATAATTCTTTAAACGTTCAATGGTTTCAATATTCTCTTCGGAAGCGAAAAAGGAAACCACACTTTGGGCAATTCGTTCGCCGATTTCATCAACGGTTGTCAATTCCTCTTCAGAAGCGTTTTTCAACGCATCAATTGTTTTGTAATGCTTTGCCAGTTTTTTGGCAACGGTCTCGCCCACGTAACGAATTCCTAAAGCGAATAGCACTCTTTCAAAAGGAATTTCTTTAGAAGCCTCTATTCCTTTTATCATATTTTCGGCGCTTTTCTGCGCCATTCGTTCCAAGGGAATTATCTGTTCTTCTTTTAGAAGATACAAATCCGCGTAATTATTTATCAAACCATTGTTCACCAACAGCGCCACAGTTTCGCCGCCCAAACCTTCAATATCCATCGCCTTGCGGGAAATAAAATGCTGTATGCGCCCGATAATCTGTGGCGGGCAACCGTCAAAATTTGGGCAATAATGCTGTGCTTCGCCTTCGTTGCGAACCAATGGCGTTCCACATTCGGGACATTCAGTAATGTAATTTGTTGGCTTTGAACCTGCCTGTCCGGCAGGCAGGTTTGGGTCGCGCTGTGTAAAATCCACGCCGATTATCTTCGGAATTATTTCGCCGCCTTTTTCAACAAAAACAGTATCACCTTCGCGAATATCCAGTTTTTCAATTTGATCTGCATTGTGCAGAGAAGCACGTTTTACAATGGTTCCCGCCAATTCAACAGGCTCCAAATTTGCAACGGGTGTTATTGCTCCAGTTCGTCCCACTTGATAGGTAATCTGGTTTAAAACGGTGGAAACCTGCTCTGCCTTAAATTTATAGGCCATGGCCCAACGTGGCGATTTTGCGGTATAGCCCAGTTCTTCCTGCTGCTGAAGATTATTCACTTTTACCACTACACCATCGGTTTCATAAGGAAGTTTGTGGCGGTGAATGTCCCAATAATTTATAAATTCCAAAACCTCATCCAGATTTTTTGCAAGTTTGGCAACCTCGGGGACTTTAAAGCCCCATTGCCTGGCTTTTTCAAGGCTTTCAAATTGGGTTTTTATGAGAAGCCTTTCTCCTTTCAAACTATATAAAAGGCAATCTAAAGGACGTTTTGCAACTTCGGAACTATCCTGCAATTTTAAGCTTCCCGAAGCAGTATTTCGTGGGTTTCGGTATGGCTCTTCGCCTGCTGCAACCCTTTCGGCGTTCATTTTTGCAAAACCTTCAAAAGGCAAGACTATTTCACCACGAATATCAAACAATGGTGGATAATCGCCCTTCAATTGCAGCGGCACCGAACGGATGGTTTTTACGTTTGCCGTAACATCATCACCCTGAAACCCATCGCCACGGGTTACGGCTTTTTTCAGCTTGCCGTTTTCATAGGTTAAACTTATTGAAGCACCGTCGTATTTAAGCTCACAGGTAAATTCAACTTTGCCATCTACCATTTTTTCGATGCGTTTTTCCCAATCTTCAAGGTCTTCCTTTGAATAGGAATTATCCAAGGAAAACATTCTATAGGTATGTGAAACGGTTTCAAAATTCTTTGTTATTTCACCACCAACCCGAAGCGTGGGCGAATTGGCATCATAAAACTCTGGATGTGCTTTTTCCAGCTCTTGAAGTTGCTTAAGTTTTTGATCAAACTCAAAGTCGGAAATTGTAGGTGTATCTAATACGTAATAGTTATAGTTATGTTCGCGAAGCTCGTTGCGGAGGGCTGTGATTTGTTGTTCAATGTTCATAGAACAAATATAAAATTTTAAACCTCACAGCTTTTTAAAAACGGTGAGGTTTATTGATGAAATTTTCAACAGAATTTTAAAAATCAATCATCCAAAAAGATATTGCGAACCAATGCCGCGCAAAGGCCTCCGGCAATTGGAGCGACAATGAAAAGCCAAAGTTGCTGCAACGCCATTCCGCCCGCAAAAAGTGCTGGGCCTAAACTTCGTGCCGGGTTAACAGAGGTTCCTGTAATCGGAATTACAACCATATGGATCAATGCCAAAGAAATACCAATGGCAAGTCCCGCCATCATGGGAGATGTGTGTTTGGAAGCAGTCGCTCCAAAAATTACCATCAAGAAAAGAAAGGTAAAGGCAAATTCTGCTATGAGTGCTGATTTCATATCGTATTCTCCGAGATATCCGGGACCCCAACCATTAGCGCCCAAGCCCCATTCGGGCATTGCGAAACCTGCGCTTCCGGTAGCCAAAACATAAAGCAAGCCTGCTGCCGCAACGGCTCCAATACACTGTGAAATGATATAACCAACTGTATCTTTTGCCGAGAGTTTACCAGCAGCCAACATAGCTATTGAAATTGCTGGATTAATGTGGCAGCCTGAAATTGGGCCAATGGTATAGACCATTACCAAAACCGCGAAACCAAAAGCCAGTGAAATACCCAACAAACCAATACCCTCTGGGCCAGAATGGGTTACGCTAGCAATAGTTGCGGCGCCACAGCCAAATAGAACTAATGAAAAGGTGCCGAGTGCTTCAGCAAAATACTTTTTTGAAGAATTCATATTAAATTGTTTAAGAGGTTAGACAACTTAAATTTAAGAAAACGAGCCTATTAAAAGAAATTTGTTAAAAAGGAAGGCTAAAATGTTGATAACAACTTATGTTCTGTCAGAATTCAGCCACTTTGGGCGTAGGGTAATTTTGAACTCCTCCATTTTTTTTAGAAGTTGCTCTGGATTGGAATCCACCAAAAGCAGGCTGTAGTTGTCCATAGATAGAAAACCCTTGCGAACCATGGTTTCGAGCATTTTTATAAGGTCATTGTAAAATCCATTAATATTAAGCAAACCTATAGGTTTTTGGTGTAAGCCCAACTGTAGCCAAGTTATAATTTCAAAAAGCTCTTCCAAAGTGCCCATGCCGCCGGGAAGGGCAATGAAGCCATCACTTTCCTCCTGCATTTTTAGCTTGCGCTCGTGCATGTTTTGGGTTGTGATAAGTTCCGTTAGTCCAAGATGCACAACTTCTTTTTTCTTTAAAAAATTGGGGATAATGCCAATGACCTTTCCGTTGTTTTTCAACACGCTCTTTGCGATAGTCCCCATAACGCCAATTTTGGCGGCGCCGTAAACCAAAGTAATGTTTCGCTTGGCGAAGATTTCACCCAACTTTTTTGCGGTATCCGTTATGGCGAGGTCATTGCCGTCGTTACTTCCGCAGAAAACGCATATTTTATTAAGCTGGTTCATTTAGGTTACATTTTATCATCCTATTTTTTCCGAAGATGTCTTTTTTTACTTCAATATTCTTAAAATCTTCACTTTTTAAAAGCTCGGTCAATTCATCAGCAAGGTACTCATTAATCTCGAAAAAAAGTTTTCCGTTAGGCTGCAAATGTTTTTTTGCCAATTGTGAAATGACTCGATAAAAAAGTAATGGATCATCATTTTTAACGTACAAAGCCGAATCTGGTTCATAGTTTAGAACGTTTTGCCGCATCTGTTTTTTTTCCAGTTCGCGAACGTAGGGCGGATTTGAAACTATTACGTCATATTTTTTAGGGAGTGTCTTGGTATTTAAAATATCAGTTTGAAAAAAATCAACTTCCACTTTATTCATTTCAGCATTTTTACGGGCTATTTTTAAAGCTCCATCTGAAATATCCAAAGCCGAAATTTTTGAATCGGGAAGGTTCTTTGCAAGGGAAATAGCAATGCAGCCGCTGCCTGTACCAATGTCCAATAACCCAAAATCCTGAATTCTGAATTCTGAAGTATCTATAATCCATTCAACTAATTCCTCGGTTTCTGGGCGCGGTATTAGGGTGTGCTTATTTACTTTAAAAGGAAGACCATAAAATTCGGTTTCTCCTATTATATATTGAACGGGTTCGTAATTTTTAAGTCGAAGTAAAGCTTTTTGATATTTTTCAGAAACTTCTTCAGAAATAACTCTTTCTGGATTTAATGCAATTTCAATTCGGGAAAGGTTTAAATATTTTTCAGAAAGGATGTTGAAAAACGATTGTATCTCTTCCGAAGGATATAACCCGGAAAGCGCTATCTTAAAACTTGTTCTTAATTCTTTTAAAATCAAAACTAAAGTGTTTTCAGCATATGCACCGGGCAGGAATAATGGCCCGTGTCGCCCATAGCGCAATCAACATAATCAAAACCTACTTGTTTATACAGCTTTTGTGCGTGGGTCATATACTCCATGGTCTCAAGGTATATTTTTTCAAAACCAAACTCACTTGCCTTTTCCAAACAGAATTCCATCATTTGCGCGCCAATTCCTCTTCCACGTGCTTCGGGGAGAAAATACATTTTTTGGAGCTCGCAAACGTTGCCATCATAATTGTCCAATTTCGAAACACCAGCACCGCCAATTATTTTATTGTTTTCTTCAACTACAAAATAAACGGCGTTTGGTTTATGGTAGGTTTCAAACATACAGTCCAAAGATTTATCAGCATAAGCCGTGCCCACTCTTGGCACATTAAAATCTTCCAAAACTTTGCGTATTACCTTGGCAATTTGCTGGTTGTCCTTCTTTTCAATAAGACGGATAATTGGTGTGTTCATTCTAATTAAATCCTTGTATTTTTACGCAGTGAAGATACACGAAAAATATATGTTGCGCTGCATACAACTGGCCAAAAACGGGCTGGGAACCACCTATCCAAACCCTTTGGTAGGCAGCGTGATTGTTCACGATGGTAAAGCCATTGGCGAAGGCTGGCATTACAAAGCAGGACAACCCCATGCCGAAGTGAATGCAATAAAAAGTGTTAAAAAACATGAATTATTAAAAGAAGCAACTATTTATGTGAATTTAGAACCTTGCAGCCATTTCGGGAAAACCCCGCCCTGCGCCGATTTGATTATTGAAAGTGGAATAAAAAAAGTGGTGGTGGGTAGTTTGGATCCTAATCCAAAAGTAGCAGGACGCGGCATTAAAAAATTAATGGAGGCGGGCTGCGAAGTAATTGTTGGGGTTTTAGATAATGAATGCAATGTATTGAACAAACGCTTTTTCATGTTTCACCAAAAAAAAAGACCTTTTATTTTCCTGAAATGGGCAGAAACAGCTGATGGCTTTATTTCACCTAAAAATGAAACGCGAAACAAAAAAGAACCCGTTTGGATCACCAATGAATTCTCGCGACAATTGGTTCATAAAATGCGGTCGAAGGAGCAAGCCATTTTAGTTGGGACAAATACAGTTTTGCAGGACAACCCTTCACTTACGGTTCGGGAATGGGCGGGAGAAAACCCATTGCGGATCGTTATTGACAGAAACTTAAAAATTCCGAAAGATGCATCAGTCTTTGACGGCAATGCAAAAACAATTTTTTTCAATGAAAATGAAACAAAAACTTCGGAGAATTTAGATTTTGAAAAGATTGATTTTTCCGAAAAAATACCGCAACAAATCTGTACATCACTATTCCGAAGAAAGGTTCAATCCGTTATAATTGAAGGCGGCTCAAAAACTCTTCAAACCTTTATTGATGCAAATCTTTGGGACGAAGCTTTTGTGTTTAGCGGAAACAGCAGTTTTGGAGAAGGCGTTAAAGCCCCCATTTTTAAAGGCGTTTTTATTTCCGAGGAAAAAATAAAGGACGATACATTGCAGATTTTTAAAAACGAAAAAACTTGATCGCATTAACATTCAGCATATTTTCATCTACGCTGATCTTTGTGGCTTTTAAGCTTTTTTCAAAGTTTAAAATCAACACATTACAAGCCATCGTGGTCAATTATATGGTTGCGTGTTGCTGCGGACTTTTTTTTCAGGAAAATACGCTTCATTTTGGTGACATTTCACGACTATCCTGGTTCCCTTTTGCGTTAGGCCTTGGTGCTTTGTTTATTATCGTTTTTAACTTAATGGCGCTTACAACCCAGCGTAGTGGGCTTTCTGTAGTTTCAGTAGCAACAAAAATGAGCGTAGTGATTCCAGTGGTTTTTGGTTTGTTATATTATAAGGAGAGCCTTGGCGTTTTAAAGTTTTTTGGAATTATTTTGGCATTGGCCGCTGTTTATCTTGCTTCTATAAAAACAAAGGATGGCCTTAAAATAAAGGCTTCAAACTTTATTTTTCCAATTTTGGTTTTCTTGGGAAGTGGCATCATAGATACATCCATAAAATATCTGGAAGGTGAATATGTAGCCAAAAACGACATCCCAATTTTTTCAGCAACCCTTTTCGCTTCAGCCGCAACTATTGGAATCGTTATTATTAGTATAAAGACGTTAAAAGGAAAATTTCATTTTCAGTTTAAAAACGTTTTGGGAGGTATCGGTTTGGGAATCCCCAATTATTTCTCAATCTATTTTTTGGTGCAAGCCTTGCGAAGTGGCATTTTTGACAGTTCGGGAATTTTTACTATAAATAACGTTGCAATCGTTATGCTTTCAACGTTAACTGGCATTTTACTTTTCAGGGAAAAATTATTGCCCAAAAACTGGATTGGGATTTGTTTAGCAATTTTGGGAATTTTATTGATTGCTTTTGAAAAAATGTAATGGAAAAAGACACCTATAAAACCATTTTAAAATCTTCCGAAGAAGTGCTCTTTAAGGAAAAGGGAAGCAAGTTTTTCGGATATGCTTTTCCGGTTATTTCGGAAGAAGAGGCTAAGGAACACCTCGACAATCTTAAAAAACAACACCATAGTGCACGCCATTGGTGCTATGCCTGGCAACTGGGGAAGGGTTATGAACACTATCGCGCCAACGATGACGGCGAACCTTCAAACAGTGCAGGGATGCCCATTTATGGACAACTTCAGTCTTTTGGCCTAACCAATACTTTGGTGGTGGTAGTTCGCTATTTTGGTGGAACCAAACTGGGCGTTGGCGGATTGATTCAAGCATACAAAACAACTGCTCAAATGGCTTTGGAAACCTGTAAAATCGTGGAAAGGACTATTGATGAAACCTTCCTTTTAAAATTTGAATATCCGGAAATGAACACCGTTATGCGGATTATCAAAGATGAAGATTTGAACCTAGTAAATCAAAAAATGGAATTGAGCTGTGAGTTTGAAATTGCAGTTCGAAAAAATGATGCGGAACGCGTTTTTGAGCTATTTGGGAATACTTACAAAGTGGCAATTAAACGCTTGGAAAATTAATTATTCTTCTTTCAGCTTTTCCATTAAATAATCCGGTGCCTTCATCAACTTTTTTGTAGTACTGTTCACAAAAACCAAAATTGTTGTTGCCGTAACCAAAAGTTGTTTGGACTCATTATAAATTTCATAGTAAAATTCAATTTTTACATTTGGCATTTGCTTCAAAGTTGTCTTTACCGTGAGCAAATCATCATAAAAAGCAGGCAATTTATAATCAATACGTAAATGCACCACGGGAAGATGTACATTGTTGGCCTCCATCCATTTATAGGAAAAACCGAGCGCTCGCAACCATTCAGTTCTGCCCTGTTCTAAGTATTGCGCGTAATTGCCGTAATAAACCACCCCCATTTGGTCTGTTTCGCCATAGCGCACTCTGATATGTGTAAGTGTATTCTTCAAAATTTTGTGTCAATTAAAGAAAGTTTTTTTGTAGTTTTATCGAAAGGGAATTATGTGAAAAAAAAACTAAAAATTCAACCCAAATGTAGTTTTTTTTATAACTTTTTTGTTCACATATTTGCACTGTTAAGAAATAGCTCGGAAATACTCCCTCCCCTATTTTTTGGCCACACCTTTTAAAAAACAAAAAAACAGAATTTTTAACTATGAGCAAAACTGCGGAATCGGTTTGGAACAATTGTTTGGCTTTTATCGAAGATAACATAACTTCGCAGGCATACAAAACTTGGTTCGAGCCTATTAAAGCAGTAAAACTAACTGACAATGCATTGAGCATTCAAGTTCCCAGCAAGTTTTTTTACGAATGGCTGGAGGAGCACTACGTTAAGATTTTGAAAGTCGCTCTTACAAAAGAACTGGGGACAACAGCCAAATTGGTGTACATCATCAGAATGGAAAACACCTACGGCAACAAACAGCCCTTTACTGAAAAAATACCAAGCGCAAACCGAAGCAACCTTCAATCACAGGATGTTGATGTGCCTTTGAAAAATAAAAGTCCGGAACTAAAAAATCCGTTCATTATTCCAGGAATTCGCAACGTAAAGATTGAATCGCAGCTTAACCCAAATTATAACTTTGAGAGTTTTCTTGAAGGTGAATCAAACCGCTTGGCGCGTTCCGCTGGTTTAGCAGTCGCTAACAAGCCCGGGGGAACATCCTTCAACCCCTTGCTCATTTTTGGCGGTGTTGGTTTGGGAAAAACACACTTGGGCCATGCTATTGGTGTTGATATAAAGGATAAATATCCGGAGAAAACAGTCCTTTACATTTCTGCTGAAAAGTTTACCCAGCAATATATTGAATCTGTAAAAAAGAATAATCGCAACGATTTTATTCACTTCTATCAAATAATAGACGTGCTGATTGTGGACGACATTCAGTTGCTTTCCGGAAAAGCTGGCACCCAGGACGTTTTCTTCCACATATTCAATCATTTGCACCAAAACGGCAAGCAGGTTATTTTAACCAGCGACAAGGCACCTGTTGATATGATTGATATTGAACAGCGTTTATTATCACGATTTAAGTGGGGGCTTTCTGCGGAACTGAACCACCCGGATTACGATACACGTGTTGCAATTATAAAAAACAAACTGTATCGAGATGGCGTGGAAATGCCGGAAGATATTATAGAGTTTTTGGCAAACAACATCAAAACGAATATTCGAGAACTGGAAGGTGCCATTATTTCATTGATTGCCCATTCCTCTTTCAACAAAAAGGAAATCACGATTGATCTTGCCCGCAAGATTGTTGACAACTACGTAAAACATACCAAACGTGAAGTTTCCATTGATTACATTCAAAAAGTGGTTAGCGATTATTTCCAAATGGATGTTGATACTTTACAGTCGAAAACCCGAAAGCGACATATTGTGCAAGCTAGGCAATTGGCAATGTTTTTTGCGAAGAAATTCACAAAGGCATCTTTGGCTTCCATCGGGTCGCAAATTGGGCAGCGCGATCACGCAACCGTACTTCACGCCTGCAAAACTGTTGATAATCTTTCCAGTACAGACAAGCAGTTCCGCAAATATGTGGAAGACCTCAGCAAAAAGCTGACGCTTTAATTTAGTCTGCAAAGTACCGCAACATTATACAGCAAATAAATCTTCTGTATTTTTACTGAACTTTTAAACTTACAAAAATCGTTTTGAAAAAATATAAAATTCTTATGGTCTGCCTTGGCAATATTTGTCGCTCGCCATTGGCAGAAGGCATTTTAAAATCCAAGGTCAACGCTTCAAAAGTTTTTGTGGATTCCGCCGGAACGGGACATTGGCACGTTGGCGATGAACCCGACCAACGAAGCATCGCCGTTGGAAAAAAACACAATATAGATATTACCAACCAACGTGGAAGACAGTTCACCGTGAAGGATTTTGAGGATTTTGATTTGATTTATGTGATGGACAACAGCAACAAGGAAAACGTTTTGGCATTGGCCGAAAATGATTTTCAAAAAGAAAAAGTGAAATTGATTCTTGATGAGATTTTCCCTGATGAAAACGTGGATGTACCCGACCCATATTTCGGTGGAAATTCAGGTTTTGAAAAAGTTTTCAAAATGCTCGATGAAGCCTGTGAGGAAATTGCGGGACGACTTTAAGCAAGAAATTCAGCTGATTTAACTACTTTAGTACTTTGCCCAAAGAAATTAGCTATGAAAAAATTACTTCTCACATTTTTTATAATTTTCACATCTGTCTTCGTTTTTGCGCAGGACATTGATATTGAACTTTTCAAAAGTGGTTTTTCAGACCCTTTGAATTTACAACATGCCAATGATGAACGTCTTTTTGTAGTAGAACAAGGTGGAAGAATAAAGATAATTCAGGGTGATGGAACTGTAAACACAACTCCTTTTTTAGACATTTCAGGTCAAATTTCAAGTGGTGGGGAGAGAGGTTTGCTTGGTCTGGCATTTCATCCAGATTATGCAAATAACGGGTTTTTATTTGTCTATTATACCAAACCGAATGGTGATTCACAAATTTCAAGATTTTCAGTAGATTCTGGAAATCCAGATCTAGCAGATGAAAATTCTGAGTTACCAATTATTGATTATTCCCAGCCCTTTTCCAATCACAATGGCGGATGTTTGGCCTTTGGTCCAGATGGTTATTTGTACATAGCTTCCGGGGATGGCGGTAGCGGTGGCGATCCTGGAAACCGTGCCCAAAATATAAATTTATTACTTGGAAAATTATTGCGCATAGATGTTGACAATCCTGCTGGAGGAAATAATTACGGCATCCCGCCAGACAATCCTTTTGTAGGAAATCCAAATGCACGTGAAGAAATCTGGGCCTTCGGCTTGCGAAACCCTTGGCGCTTTTCATTTGACACTACCGATAACAATCTTTGGATAGCAGATGTAGGCCAAACCAGTAGAGAAGAAATAAACAGAGTCGCTATTGGTGAAGCGGGTTTAAACTATGGCTGGAGGTGTTATGAGGGAACACAACCCTATAATAATCAAAACTGCCCCCCACAATCAGAACTTACTTTTCCTATAGCTGAATATACGCATACAGGAGGCAATTGCTCTATTACCGGCGGTTATGTCTATAGGGGTTCCATGTATCCAGCCATAAGCAACCTCTACTTTTTTGGAGATTATTGCAGTGGTAGGATTGGAACGGTGGACAGCTCTGGAAATTTACAAGATTATGGTACTTTTTCAGGTAGCTGGGTTTCTTTTGGGGAAGATATTAATAAAGAACTTTATATAATTGATATAGGTGGCTCTATTTACAAAATAACCGCAGGGCCATTGATCGGTACAGAAGATTTTTCAATGGGAAATACGCTTAGCTTGCTTCCAAATCCCGCTTCTACAAATGTCTCTTTTATTTTAAACGGCAGTAATATTCAAACTATTCAAATGTATGATATTGGCGGACGTATAGTGATTTCCGAAGAAAATATTTCAAATAATGAAAAGACAATCTCCGTATCAAATTTGAATTCCGGTATTTACTTTGCAAAAATAACTTCGGAAAAAGGACAGACTGCAGTTAAAAAATTAATAGTCCAATAATTAATGAATTCAAAAAAAGGAAGTTTATACCTAATTCCTTGCCCCATGGGCGATGTTCCTCCTTTAGTGGTGCTTCCCATTTCTGTTAAAAAATCAATTGAAAAAATAGACCATTATATTGTTGAGCACGAAAAAAGCGCTAGAAGGTTTATTAAAAGTATTGTTCCCGAAAAATCACAGCCAAGCTTGGATTTTAAGGAAATAAACAAATTTACAAGCCCCGAAGAAATACCTTCAATGCTAAATCCCTGCCTTGAAGGTTTTGATGTTGGGGTAATCAGCGATGCTGGTTGCCCAGGCATTGCTGACCCCGGTGCTAGAGCGGTAAATTATGCACACGAACTTGGCATTAAAGTAATTCCATTAGTGGGCCCTTCCTCAATTTTATTGGCTATGATGGCCAGTGGCTTTAATGGGCAAAATTTTGCCTTCAACGGTTATTTGCCCATTGATAAAGGGGAAAGGAAAGCAGAATTGAAACGTTTGGAAAAGCTTTCAAAAGATTTTGACCAATCACAACTCTTCATTGAAACGCCTTACCGAAACAACCAAATGCTACAGAGCTTGATTGAAAACCTCAACCCGAAAACAAGAATTTGTGTGGCCTGCGACATCACTTTGACGTCTGAATACATAAAAACTGCGCCGGCGAGTCTGTGGAAAAAAATAAAGGTGGACCTTCATAAAAGACCCACCTTATTTATCATTCAAGGATAAAATTACATTACCCTAGGTTTCTTGTTCGGCACAATGTGCGAAGTGTCATAACCTGAAAACTTGCTCAGGTAGTAACGAATTGAAGCGCCGTTGGCATCTTCAAATCTGTTTTCGCCAGCACTTCTAAGGAATTTTTTTACATTTCCTGCTCCTGCTAAATGCGCAGCTGCCAAAATTCCGGATTCGGTAACTTTCACACCACCAATGGTTTTTCCGGCATAACGCTTAATGTCATTACGGAGCACCCATTTGTTTAATGAAGTATATGCCAAAAAAGCGGCTTCTTGCTGACGAGTATCGTATAGAAAATTATCAGTATTCTTGAAACCCATCATTCTTAGGGTTGCGCGTGAAAACTGATATTTCCCCATATAACCGTAATCATTTACAATATGGTAATCTCCTCTTGATTCTTTAAAACCGAGAGCCTCTTTAAATCCTATGTAAGATTTACCCAAGAACAAATAAAATTTTGGGGTCACGGGAGCAATTAAGGGCATAAGCTCTGCTTCCGTGGGAACGTTATAATCTAACTCTAATCCTTCTGTACTAAAAGTAGAAAAATCGTAGCTATCTTTTGAAATGAAACCTGTCCCTACCAGTATGGTAACAACAAGTAAAACTGCAATTAGATATATTCTTTTTTTCATTAATTTCTAAAATTTGGATGTATCATTACATCCTCGTTTCAGCGCGCAAAGATACAGCTTTTTTTAAAAATCTGATTTGTAGGCTGTTAAAGTAATGTGAAAAGAAAAGTTCCCTCAATTTTAAAGGGGTTTTGGAAGAATTAAAAAATTAACGATTAAGTCCTTGGCTATTTACCCACCGCACGTATTCGGCTTTGTTAACATTGTGCTGCGCCAAACTTTTTGCAAATTTGTGATACCCAAAGTTGGTAACATCTGCCACAAAATAATAATAGTCGTGTTTTTCGGGATTTAGTACGGCATCAATAGATGAAATATCGGGCATCGTTATGGGGCCTGGAGGCACGCCAGCGTATTTATAGGTATTGTATGGAGAATCCAACTCCAAATCTTTATAAAGCACCCTTTTTATTATTTGGTTGTAATCCCCACTTTCGCGTTTTATGGCGTAAATAACCGTGGGGTCGGCTTGAAGCAACATCCCTGCTTTCAATCTATTCAAATAAACTCCGGCAACTCTTGGCCGTTCGTCAACTTTTGCGGTTTCTTTCTGAACAATTGCGGCCAAAGCCATAACTTGTTCTTTGGAAAGGTTTAAGCTTTTTGCCTTTTGGATTCTCGATTCGTTCCAAAACCTTTCGTATTCGGTTTTCATCCGATTTCGAAACGTTTCGGCAGAACTGTTCCAATAAAACTCATAGGTATTCGGAATATAAAGGCAAAGAGCTGTTTCTTCGGTTAAACCTTCTTCTTTTAAAAATTGTGGATCGTGCATAGATTTCAACAATGAAATACTATCTGCTTCAATTTGTTTTGAAATATGCCCTGCAAGATCCTCCAATCGCTCTTGATTGTTGAATTTTATATTTATTGGAATATTCCGGCTGCGCAGTGTGTTCACAATATCATTGTTGGTCATTCCCTTGGCAATAATGAAATGTCCCGGTTTTATATTGGAAGTGTACTTTTTTTGGTTCGCTATTGTAACAAAAGTTTCCGTATCCCTTAAAAGCGGCCCCAGTTCAGCCACTACATCATTAATTGTGGCATTTGTAGGAATATAAACGTGCGCTTCCTTATTATTGAAAGCTGTATTTCCAGAAAAAGCAGTATTGTAAACATACCAAGCAAAAGCGCCCATCCCAACTGCACCGAGCAAAACAATGATTATCAATATTTTTTTTATGTACATTTTTTGAATTATAAATTCAGAATTGTGAATTATGAATTATTTGGTAAAAATATTCGTCCTTATATTTTCCTTCGGAAAAAATCCAGTCTTTTTTAATACCACTTTTCTTAAAACCTGCTTTTTCAAAAAGTTTGATGCTTCCTTCATTTTCTTCCGTTATTCCTGCAAATATTTGATGCACATTCAAATGTTTAAAAGCATATTCGCAAATCATTTTTAATGCTTCCGAAGCATAACCTTTTCTTTTCTCCCCTTCGGAAAAAATAACAATGCCAACCCCTACCCGACTGTGTTTTGGGTCAAAATCGAATAAATCTATAAACCCAATAACCGCAGCATTTTCACTTTTACAGATCACCAACCGCAATTGTTTTACGTCGTATATATCGCGGTGGCTGTTTTCAAGATATTGATTCAGTATATATTTTGAATAAGGAGTTATGGTGTTGCTCACTTCCCAAAGCGATTCGTCATTTTCCAAATTATAAAGAAAATCCAAATCGGAAAGTTCCAGCGCACGCAGAAATATGTTTTCGCCCTTTAATGTTGTCATTTCCAGATTCCTTTAAAAACTTGTGTTGCCGGTCCTTCCAAAAACACATTTCTATAACCCGAACCTTCTTTTTCAAAACGAACCTGTAATTGACCGCCCGGAGTTTTCAATATCACTTTATTTTCAGGAGTTTTTCCGGTTTCAAACATTGCAATCGCAACTGCTGTAACACCCGTGCCACAGGAAAGCGTTTCGTCTTCCACCCCTCTTTCATAAGTTCTGACCGAAAAAGTTGCTTCGTCATTCTGTTCCACAAAATTTACATTCGCTCCTTCTTTTCCATAGATATTATTTCGAATATTTCTTCCGTTTTTAAATACATCAAAATCTTCAAGCTGCGAAACTATTTCAACGTGGTGCGGCGAACCTGTATTTAAAAAAGTATAATTTTCAAAAATCTCTACTTTTTCAACGTTGTTCATTTTAAGGGAAACCCAATCTTTTTTAACTGTAGCTTCATGCATTCCGTCCACGGCTTCAAAAGTGGTTTTTTCAGAAATGATTCCGAGGAATTTTGCAAAATGGGAAATACATCTTCCCCCGTTTCCGCACATGGAACTAAGGTTTCCATCACTATTATAATATACCATTCTGAAATCTGCCGAAGAGTGTTTCTCCAATAGCAGCAAGCCATCAGCACCAACGCCAAAACGGCGGTCGCAGATTTTGGCTACAAGTTCGGTATTCTTTTTCGGAAAAAAATCTTCCCGATTGTCTATAATCACAAAATCGTTGCCAGTGCCTTGGTATTTATAAAAGGTGAATTCCATAACTGCGCAAAGATATAAAAAGCCGAAGCGAGTTTCGGGAAAGTTTTCACGTTAAATAGAAGTTAAATACGGCTTTGCGGCATACTTTTTTCAAGCTATACTTGTTAAATTTGGAGAAGTATTTAAAAAATGTTTCTTCAAAAAGGGTTTCCCTCCTCCGTTCTTCTCAGGACTGAAACCTTTAAAACAGTTAAAAAATGCAAAACTTGGACATTAAGTTTTTGAATTATTTTAAATCAGTATTAATTAAATTTTTATTACAATGAAACAAACAATCCGTTTATTTCTTGTAGCATTATTCGCTGGTGCAATTACACTTGGCGGCTACAAATTCTTCGAAAAAAAGGAACATATTTCCTTCGAACCCCAACAAACTTCAAACTACATTCCCGCAAACTTTTCCTCGAAGGCCGAGGGCTTGAATACAGATTTTACAGATGCAGCAGATAAAACCGTTCACGCCGTTGTTCACGTTAAAAACACAACAGTAAGCCGGCAGCCCACAAATATTATGGAGTATTTTCAGGGGGGAGGCCAACCGAAAGCTATGATTGGCAGCGGAAGTGGCGTTATCATTTCACCAGACGGTTATATTGTCACCAACAATCATGTAATTGCAAATGCTTCAAATCTTGAGGTTACACTTAATAATAACAAAACATATACTGCAAAACTTATTGGTACAGATCCAAATACAGACATCGCTTTGATAAAAATTGATGGGGACGATGATTTTCCATTTATTCCTTTTGGCGATTCTAACAATATAAAAATTGGGGAATGGGTTTTGGCTGTTGGAAACCCTTTCAACTTAACCTCTACGGTTACCGCTGGGATTATTAGCGCAAAAGCGCGCGATTTGAACCAGTTTGACGGCAATCCTCAATCATTTATCCAGACAGACGCCGCAGTAAACCGTGGTAACAGTGGCGGAGCATTGGTAAACACTCGTGGCGAATTGATTGGAATTAATACTGCGATTACCTCAGAAACGGGAAGCTATGTAGGTTATTCCTTTGCCGTTCCCTCAAATAATGCACGAAAAGTGATAGAGGATATTTTGGAATATGGAAACGTACAGCGAGGGATTTTAGGAATACAAGTAGGTAATTTGAATTCTGATATAGTAAAAAAATTAGGTGTTGACGAAACCCAGGGTGTTTACGTTGGCGGTATTGAAAAAGGCAGCGGCGCCGATAAAGGTGGAATTAAAGAAGGTGATATAATCAAAAAACTTGATGACGTAACGGTTAATAAATTTGCAGATTTGGCTGGTTATCTCGGTTCAAAAAGACCGAACGATGTTGTGGAAGTAACGGTTGTGCGCAACGGAAGTGAAAAAACCATTCCCGTAACGCTTATAAAGTTAGAGACTTTTTCAATCGATGATTTAGGCTTGGAAGTGAAAAACACTACTTCCGAAGAGCTTAAAGCCCGCGGATTGAAAAACGGAGTTACCGTAACCAGGGCCTTAACCCCTGATGTTGCTCAATATAAATTGGAGGGAATTATAATTACCAAATTAAATGATGTGGCAGTGAATGATATAAATGATGTAAAACGAATTATGAGTCAGCGCGATTACCGTTCACCCATAAAAATGACTTTTATGGACACTGCCGGCAATATAAATTCATTTATATTTAGGTAAAATTGAATTGTAAAGTGATTAAAACACCGCTGAAAATCAAAACTTTCAGCGGTGTTTTTATTTTCGGTTTTTATTTCCGCACAACGATTGAAATAAGTATTTTTGCACAAAATTTAAACCCTTAAAAAATCCACCGTTATGAGTTTTGATGACGTTTATGAAAAAGAACTGTCCTTTCAAACTGACCGCAGAAAAGCTTCAGTAGAATTTATTAAAATCATTAGTGACCTTTGGTACGACAAGTCCATTGAATTGGTACTTTTCCGCAACCAACTCATCGACCGCAATGTGAGTGAAATTTTAAACCTCCACGAATATGCGGGCGAATTTGTAAACAAGCCAATCTCAATTTTTGACTCTGTTGAAATTGCGCAGGCCATCAAAACTTTGGATCTTCCACCAGCAAAATTGGACATTGGTAAATTAACCTATGAGTTCCATTTAGAAGATGATAAATATTCAAACGCTTTGGCATTCGTTTCAGACAAATTGAAAAACGCCAAAGAAACCAAAAACATCGTTCCAAAAGATGTAGTTCTTTACGGTTTTGGTCGTATTGGCCGTTTATTGGCGCGCGAACTTATGACTAGAACCGGACAGGGGAACCAACTTCGCCTTCGCGCTATTGTGGTTCGTGGAAAAATGGATCAAACCGTTTTGGACAAGAGAGCTACTTTGCTTCAGTATGATTCGGTTCATGGGGATTTCTCCGGAACAGTACGTACCGATCTTGAAAACAACGCATTGATTATTAACGGAACCACCGTTCATATCATTTCAGCAAACAACCCTGAAGATATTGATTACACACAATACGGAATTGAAAACGCATTGGTTATTGACAACACTGGTGCATTTCGTGATGAAGAAGCATTAAGCCGCCATTTAAAGGCAAAAGGCGCATCAAAGGTATTGCTTACCGCTCCAGGAAAAGGAGTGCCAAACATTGTTCATGGTGTAAACCAAAATGAATACGACCCAAGCAAAGTAAACATCTTTTCAGCGGCATCATGTACAACAAACGCCATCACTCCTATATTGAAAGCTGTTGAGGATACTTTTGGAGTGGTTCGTGGGCATCTAGAGACCATTCACGCATATACAAACGACCAGAATTTGGTCGATAATATGCACAGCAAATACCGCCGTGGCCGCGCTGCGGCTTTAAATATGGTAATAACCGAAACCGGTGCCGGAAGTGCCGTTGCAAAAGCATTGCCCGCTTTGGCCGGCAAACTTACCAGCAACGCAATACGGGTTCCTGTTCCAAATGGTTCTTTGGTGGTTTTGAATCTTGAAGTTGCTACTCCAACCTCCAAAGACGGCATCAATGCGACTATGAAAAAATATGCTTTGGAAGGTGATTTGGTTGAGCAAATAAAATATTCTTTGAGCAACGAGCTTGTTTCAAGTGATATTGTTGGTTCTTCAGCCCCAGCTATTTATGACAGTAACGCAACCATTGTTACCGAAGATGGCAAAAATGTAGTGCTTTATATTTGGTATGACAATGAATATGGCTATAGCCATCAAGTTATTCGCTTGGCGAAATACATTGCTCAAGTTAGAAGATATACTTATTATTAGTAGAAGTAAATCTTCTTTTTTAAACAAAAAAACCTGTTGTTTTGTCAACAGGTATTTTTTTTATATTTGACACCCCCGCTTTTTAACATTTTCTTATGAAATTTTCAATCAAAAAACTTACCCTCAAAGTTTTACTTGTTTTTGCAATTATACTATTAAAAGCTTGCTCAAAAGACAGCGATGCTCCAAATCCATTTGAGATAACGGTTACCACTTCAGACTTTTCCAAAACAATGGATGAAAACCCCTCGAATGGGCAACTAATTGGCATTGTTTCGGGAAGCACTAATGAAGGTTCAGTTACGTTTTCAATCACGGAACAAAACCCTGCTGGAGCTTTTTCTATTGACCCCGCTTCCGGGGAACTGAAGGTTGCCAATGCAACGCTTTTTGATTTTGAAATCAATCCCATAATCACTGGAACGGTGAAAGTGGCGAATGGAGCTGTTTCTAAAAATGCTTTGGTGATGATTACTCTGAATGATTTGGTTGAGGAAAATGTTTTTGAGGGTAATATAAATTTAAAATCACAGGATGAAGTAAATAGTTTTGGAGCTAATAACTACACACGTATTACTGGAGCTTTATTTATAGGAATTGGTGACGGAACAGGTTATAGTGATATCCATGATTTGACTCCATTAAGTACTTTGGAAAGTATAGATAATAATTTCTTAATCGGTTTTAATGAAAACCTAATTTCAACGACAGGTTTGGAAAATATTAGTCATTTGGGTGGAGATTTAAATTTCCTAAATAATACGTCGTTAACAAATATTGTTGGGCTAAATCATATTACATCTATTAATGGAACATTATCAATTTACAACAATCAATCATTAGTAAGTCTAGATGGTTTAAATCAATTATCTAGTGTCAATGGTTATTTTCAGTTACATCTTAATCCCTTAATGTCAAATATAGATTGGTTAGAAAATCTAGTTTCAGTAGAACAGGATTTCACAATTAGCTCTTGCTATTCCATCACAAATATAGATGCACTTAGTAATTTAACAACCGTAGGAGGAGGTCTTACAATTAGCAGCAATACATCTCTGGAAAATTTAAATGGACTTCAAAACTTGACCGCAACCATACCATATTTAAATATAAGTTATAATTCCTCCCTCCCAAATTTAAACGGAATTCAAAACATTTTTCCCACCAGAGGGGTTTCCATTGCCAATAATGATCTACTTCAAAATTTACAAGGCCTTGAGCATATTACAACTGTTACAGAAGGAATCTATATTGTTAGAAATAATTCATTAACAGACCTTCAAGGTTTAAATAATTTAGGCAATTGTGTGGATCTTGTTATCCAAGACAATGAAAATTTAACCAGTTTAAATGGATTAAATAATTTGTCAAACGTTTATTTGACTCTACAGGTAGTACATAATTTAAATCTAATAGATTTGTGCGATTTACAAAATTTAGTTATTAATGGTCATATTGGATCCTACAGTGTATATCTCAACGCCTACAACCCAACAAAACAAGACATAATAGATGGCAATTGCAGATTATAAAAGTTAATTAAACAATTTCCGCCTCCGCAACTTCTTACTATTAATCTTTTTCTGAAAAATCCTGCTATACTTTAACATCAGTATATAGGTTTCTTCATAACTTTTACCGGAAAGCTCCGCATATTCCTGTGCCATAATTTTAACCATTGTCTTTGAAAGCCACAATCTGCGGAAGTTGTGCATACGTGCGTTAAAATCCATGGGTTCAAAACGCATGCGGTTTAAATCAATTAAATAAAAATCATACGTATTATTCCCGTGATCCACTATTAGTGTATTTCCAGGGGAATGGTCCAAAAAATTCACGCCTTTTTCGTGAAGTTTAAAAGTAAATTTCGTGAACTGTCTTAATATCTCGTTTCGTTTTTTAAATCTGGGGTTGTGTATCAATTCCCGAAAATCAAAATCGTAATCAATGTGTTCGCTTATGTAGAAACTATCCTGTAACCCCCTTGAAAAAACTTCAAAATAAGCCACGGGAAAAGGCGTGTTTATTCCAAAATCAATCAATTTTGACGCGTATTCAAAAGAGCGCTTCGCCTTGCTTTTCCGAATAAATTTATAAACCAACGACTGGAAAGCATTCGGCGTTTTAAATTTTTTAATATTGAAGGAAATTCCTTCAAGTTGCACCATTTTTATCACATTGCGCTCGCCTTTGGCTACATATTCTCCTTTCTGGGAAAAATGGTGAAGTATATCCTTAAGCTTTTCAGCCAAGTGGGAATATTTTGGGTTGATAACAAAATTCTCGCGCATTTATAAAAAAGATACTTTTAAAAAAGGTATTTTGCGAAGGTAATCTATATGAAGAAAATTCTCGTAATACAAAACAAAAGAATTGGTGACGTGCTCATCAGCTCCGTCATTGCCAATAACATAAAAAAGGTATTTCCCGAAAGTGAAGTTACCTATTTTGTATATGAATATACTGCAGGTGTCCTGGAGAACAATCCCAATATTGATCGAATTATTGCCGTAAAGGAAAAAGAACTAAAGAGCTACACAAAGTTTTTTCAAACAATTTCAAAAATAAAAAAGGAAGAGTATGACATTATTTTTGATCCCTATTCCAAATTGCAAAGCAGGCTGATCTGTCTTTTTTCAGGTGCCAAGTACAGAATTGGACTAAAACGCGCCCATAAAGATTTGAAACTTCCTTTTTACACTCATCCTATAAGTCATTTGAAACACCGTTCCAAAAACTGCGGCAAGGCAATTGAGGACAGGATTAATATGATTGCTTCCGTTTTTGAATTGAAAGCACCCGAATATACCCCAAAAATATTCTTGAGGGAAGAAGAAAAACAATACAGCAGGATTGACTCTCTTCAAAAACCTGTGATTATGCTGGGCATTTTGGGTAGCACGCCCCAAAAATCCATGCCCTATAAATATATGGTTGAAATAATAGATTACATTACTGAAAACTATCGCGGTACTATTCTTTTCAATTATGCCCCTAACCAAAAAGAAGAAGCGCAAAAGGTTTATGAAATGTGCAAAAACAAAGACCAAATAAACCTTGAGATCTATGAAGATTCCATACGGGGGTTTATAAAACTGATGAATAAATGTGACCTTTTGGTTTCAAATGAAGGAGGGAGTGTTCACATTACCAAAGCACTCGACAAACCAACTTTCACAATTTATTCGCCATACGTAAACAAAGAGCACTGGTGCAGTTTTGAGGATGGCGACCGTCACGACTCCATACATTTATTGGAGGAAAAGCCAGATCTTTTCAGCAGTTTCACTTTGGAAGAACGAAGAAACATTGAAGAAGATCCAAATTCACTCTACAAAGAATTGACTCCAGAATTGATCCTCTCAAAACTAAAACCTTTTTTGGAGCATCATCTTACAAAGTTTTCTTCTTGATTTTTTAAAACTTCTCCTTTCGTAAGATTTACTACAGGATTTGTAGATTTAATAATTCCGTGTTCTGTCCAAATACGTTTTTCTTGTTTGGTAACTTTTCTGATTGCTTTATTTTTCACAAACATTTCCTTGGTAACATATCCGCGCTCGTGATCCAAGTGTAAAGTTACTGTGCTATATCTAATTTGCTGTGGTTTTATTCCGTAGTTCATTAACCGCTCCCCCATTTCACGGTCTTCCCCGCCGTATTGCATGCGCTCATCAAAACCGTTAACAGCAAGAATATCCTTGCGCCAGCCGGAAGCATTATTGCCATCCCAAGTGGCACTTGTTGGGGTAAAAGTGTTAAGAATATCTTCCTTCAAGCCGTAGCTGGTTAGTTTGTTGATCTTAAAGGTTTTTTTCAGTCCGTGTTTCAAAAGCCATTTTGCATTAAAACAACGCTGGGTTTCAATATCATTCTTAGTGATCTGTTTCGAAATTTTCATCGACACCTTAAAATAACCTGCCGAAAGAAAACATCCCGGACGGCTCAGTCCCAAATGCGTTGAAACCAAATCATTTCGTGGAATGCAGTCGCCATCCGTAAAAATAAGGTACTCCCCTTTTGAAGCAACAATGGCCTTGTTAAGAATTTTTGTTTTCTGAAAACCGTGGTCTTCCTGCCAGACATGAATGATTTTTAAAGAAGAATTTTCTTTATAGGAATTGACCATCATCTTTGTTTCTTCAGTTGAACCATCATCTGCGATCACGATTTCAAAATTCTTTTCCAATTGTTGCTCAAAACCCCAAAGTGCTTTTTGAAGCCATTCCGGTTGGTTATAGGTGCTCACGATTACCGAAACATAAGGTGTACTATCTGTATTTTTTACAATGCCATAAGGAGTCCATTTCTTTTTTTGGTCGCGGGTTTGTCTGCGAATGGCCAGATTTTTTTCAATGGATTGTTGATTTTTGTAACCGCGTGGATGGTCTAAATGCAATACCACTGCATTGTAGCGGATCTGTTTGCTTTTTATTCCTAGATTCGTCAAACGTTCCCCAAGTTCACGATCCTGGCCGCCGTATTGCATACGTTCGTCAAATCCGTTTATAGCCAAAATATCTTTCTTCCACCCAGAAGCATTGTGCCCGTTCCAACTAGCATTGGTAGGCGTTAAGGTATTTAAAAGGGAAGCCTTAAACGGGCCAGAGTGAAGTTTGTTATTTTTAAAAGAAGATTTCAATCCATGTTTCTTCAGCCATTTAAGGTCAAAGCACTTTTCCGAATAAATATCTTCTTTGCTGATTTCTTCAGAAATATTCATCGGCAACATAAAATAGCCGCCAGAAAGAAAATAACCTTCTTCACGATACTTAACGTGCTGCTCCACAAAATCCTTTCTTGGAATGCAGTCGCCATCGCTCATAATAATATATTCGGTACTACACTGTTTGATGGCTTTATTGAGAATTTGGGATTTCTGAAAACCATTGTCCTCGTGCCAAACATGTACTATTGGGTAAAAAACCCCAGCCTCCATCTTTTTGATCAATTGCCGCGTTTCATCATTGGAACCATCATCGGCGACTACAACTTCAAATTGTCTATATGTTTGATTATTATAGCCATAAAGCACTTTTTCCAACCATGCGGTGGAATTATAGGTGCTGATAATTATGGAAGTGTCCAGTAGCTTCATTAGTGCAAAGATAAAGTTATTTATGAAGTTGGCTCAAGAAACAAAAAGTTGTAATTTCGAAATGAAAATTAATCTTTGTGAAGAACCCGAAACTAACCGTAATCATACCTACCTTCAACGAAGAAGCATATATTGGGGATGCGTTGTTTTCCGTTGCTTTTGCTGACGAAATAATAGTGGTCGATTCCTTCAGCACCGATAAAACCCCAGAAATAGCCAAACAATACGCCTCCAAATTCCTCCAACGAAAGTTCGATAACTTTTCTAACCAGAAAAACTTCGCGTTAAAAGAAGCAACAGGCGATTGGGTTCTTTTTATTGATGCTGACGAACGCGTAACCCACTCTCTGGAAACCGAAATAAAAGAAACGATCCAAAATCCCAAACATGGAGGCTATAAAATAAATTTTCCGCATTTTTATATGAATCGCTTTCTCTACCACCACAGTGATGATGTACTGCGATTGGTGAAAAGGGAAGGCGCCACATTTTCTGGTTCTGTTCATGAAAAACTACAATGCGATGGCAGTATCGGGAAACTGAAAAATAAAATGCTCCATTTTACCTACAAAGGCTTGGAAAATTATATCTCAAAAAAGGAATCTTATGCGTGGTTTCAGGCGCAGCAGCAGTTTGAAAAAGGAAAAAAAACTACCTGGTTCCATCTATTTTTTAAGCCTGCCTATCGCTTTTTCCGATCTTTTGTTTTAAAAGGCGGCTTTCGCGACGGTGTTCCAGGAATGACCGTTGCCGCCGTGAATGCGTACGGTGTTTTTGAAAGGCACGTGAAGTTGATGTTGCTTCAAAAAGGAATGAAATAAACAACACATCGCCAAAAATCTAAAATAATTTGCCAAAGCGGACTTTCTGCCGAAACTTCAGTATTGAAAACTCACCTTTCACATCAATACGCTCAATTTCATAAGGTTTTTTAAACGGAAATCTATTTATTCGGTTGCCAATCCGCAAACCATATTCAATTCCGTTTATCTCCAGTGTTTTTTTGAAAATTTCATTGCGTGCCTTTTCCTTCGGAAATTTACCATAAGGATAGGCCAAAACCGGCGAAAACTTCAATCCATTTTCAGAAACGAATTCCATGCAACGACGCGTGTCTGACTCAATTTCAGCATTGGAAAGTGCAGTATATTTTTTATGGTAAAAAGAATGAAAACCGAGTTCAACAATTTTAGAATCTAGAGATTTCAATTGTTCTGAGGTCATTATTTCCAAAGAAGAAGTATTCCAAGTATCTGTTTTTCCTAAAAAATCAAGCGGAACAAAAAATGTGGCTTTCAACTTATATTTTTTTAGCAATGGCAATGCGAGATTCATTTGGCTCACATAACCATCATCAAAAGTAATAACTATATTTTTACCTTTTGGCAATTCTTTTAATTCTAGCAATTCTTGTAAGTGAAAAGTTTTATAGCCATTTTCAGCTAAATGATTAAATTGCTTTTCAAGATTTTCCACGGAAATGGTCAAGCCTTTTCCATCTTCAACGGTAACGTGATGGTACATTAAAATTGGGAGCTTCGCCATAACAGTTTTCAAATTTATACCCGTAAAATTATTACTTTTACGCAAACTACAACCCATTTTTGGAAAACCCTGTAAAAATCACTGCCCTTGCCATTACGCTTAATGAAGCGCACAATATTGAGGCATATCTAAAAAGCCTTTGGTTTGCGGATGAAATTGTGATAGTAGATTCTTTTTCTACAGATGAAACGGTAGCTTTGGCCTCTAAGCATGAAAAAGTTTCGGTTTTCCAACGAGAGTTTGATAATTTTTCAAAACAAAAAAACTTCGCCATTTCAAAAGCGAAAAATGATTGGGTCACTTTTTTTGATTTGGATGAAGAGATAACTCCAGCACTGGCAGACGAAATAATTGAAAAAGCCAAATACCCAAAAGCAATCGCCTATTTCGTGAAACGGGATTTCTATTTTATGGGGAAACGCATAAAGTACAGTGGCTTGCAGAATGACTATGTGGTGCGCTTTTTTAATAGAAACCATTGCCAGTACAACGCAAATTTGGTACACGAAACTTTGGAAACAGAAGGAAAAACTGAAAATTTAAAAACCACTTTGCCGCATCACACCTATAAATCATTTGACGATTACACTGCAAAAGCGCATCGCTACAGCGCGCTACAAGCAGAGATGCTCTATAAAAAAGGAAAGAAGCCAAATTATTATCATTTTCTATTCCGTCCGTTTTATCGCTTTTTGAACCAGTTTATTTTCCGATTGGGAATTTTAGACGGAAAGGAAGGCTTTGTTTTGGCTTACGTAAGCGCTTTTTCGGTTTTTAAAAGATATGTGAATCTTTGGTTGTTATACAGGAAGATTAATTGAGATTATAAATATTTATCGATTCCTTTTTCGCACCATTTGCTTTTTTCAGCAATTGCTTTTTCCTGTAGTGTATCATTAATTTCAAAACGGCTTTGGTCTTTCACTTTGTGCCAAATGTGGTAAACAATTCCACGATAACGCAATCTTCTTCCCAAAACGCCATTGTGCATCATTCGTATAATCAGTTCAGAATCTTCACGGCCCCAGCCTTCAAATTCTTCATTATAACCGTTTACGGCAATCACATCTTTTTTCCAAAAAGAAACATTGCAACCACGCATTTTATCAGAAACCTGAGCAGTGGTCTTGTAAAGACTGCTCAACGCCGGAACGCGAAGATTACGTGTTCGTTTTTTTATGCCTTTGTCAAAGAAATTAAACTTTATTTTTTGCGAAGCGAACAACTTCGGAAGAAATTCCTTTTGAATATTCACCCGACTTCCAAAAAGATATACGTTAGGTTGCGCCAAAGCTTTGTGATCACGTACAAAATCTTTGTGCATAATGCAATCGCCATCCACTTGTATTATGTAATCTCCCATTGCAGCGGCAATGGCCTTATTCAAGATAATGGATTTTCGGAAACCTTTGTCCTCGTGCCAAAAATGATGAATAGGAACAATCAATTTTTTCTTAAAAGTCTCAATTAAATTTTTTGTTTCTTCCGAGGAGCCATCATCTGCAATCAGGATTTCGTCGGGCTGTTCGCTTTGGTTCATAGCGCTTAAAAGCACCAGTTCCAAGGCCTCAGGCCAGTTATATGTAGAAATCAATAAAGATGTTTTCATTTAAAGAGGTGTTTGAAGTACTGTCCAAAATTCTTCCGGAAGAGGTACCAAGGGCTTGGGTGCAGTTCCGGCTTTTCGTTCAACCGTTTTTTCAACTCTTCCAAATTCTTGGTTTCTATATAATCCAACGATTTCCATCCGTTCGGATCGAGATAGAAAAAATTTTCCATTTCCTTATAATTGTATTTATCTACCGATTTCCACTTCTTAATATACTCAGCAATATCAAAATCCAAGGCGTGGCCCCAGTTGGTAAACTTGGTCATCAAATCCTTTTCCGATCGCGCCACACATTCGTGCATTACCAGATTGTCCGTATAAATGATCCGTTTTTTGGTTTGGCGGGCATACATATAGCCCGGGTAATTGGTGGCCAAAAGCACTTTGTTTAGGTGGTTGACGTATAGCAGACCATTTTCTATAAACTTGAACATATTGATATAGAACCCGGAAATCTGTACTGGTGTCTTTGCCGGATCATTTAAAAACCGGTCGTATTTCCGGAGGGTTTTTACGAATTTTGGAAAATCCAAAAAGTATTCGTCCGCGTCCACTTGGACCAACCAATTGCCAATACCCATTTGGTTGGAGAGCATAATGCGCTCACGCGTATCATTTTCGATGGGCGAAAGTTCGGGAAGATAGAAATCATCCTTATAGATCTGTATTTTGTTTTCCGTATCAATTTTCCTTACCCACTCATAAAACAACGGATCTACCTCAAACCTTTTGCCGGACCAAGTTCTGTATTCCTTGTCTTCGGCAATAAAAATAGCATCCGCGGCCTCATAGACCGGGGGAATTGCATTTTTCAACTTATCATAATCATAGGAAAGCAAAAAGCCAACGTGTATTTTTTTCATTTATTCTTTTTTTCAAATATAACTTAACCTTTCTAATATATATATATATTTGTTACCACAAACCCATGAAATGCCTGAATTATCTGTAATAATGCCCGCTTATAATGAAGAATTATTTCTGGAAGAGGCAATCCAAAGTATCTTAGGCCAAAGTTTTTCCGATTTTCAGTTAACCATTGTAAATGATAATTCTACAGATGGAACCCAAAAAATAATAGAGCGGTTTGTCCAATCGGACCCAAGGGTTAGCTGCATTCAAAACACAACCAATTTAGGCCCAGCCAAGTCGCGCAATCTTGCAATTGACGGCACCAACACTCCCTTTATAGCCTTTATGGATGCTGATGACATAGCCGTTTCCACTAGGTTTGAAAAACAGTTGGCCTTTTTGAGGAAAAATCCGACAATCGGGGTTTGCGGCTCATGGAGCATCGTTTTTGGCGACAAAAAAGCGGTATTGAGCAACGATGTGGATCACGAAAAAATAAAAGTGGGCTTTCTCAGCCATTGTGCAGTCCATAATCCCACAGTGATGTTAAGAAGGTCAAGCCTGGGCGCTTTACGTTTTGACGAAAAGATGATGGTGGGCGAAGATTATTCTCTTTACAGTCAATTAATTGCTACTGCCAAATTCCACAACCTGCCCGAAAAATTGATGTATTACCGATGGCATCAAAACAACATCAGCCAGACCAGAATAACTGCCCTGCACGCCTCTGAGTTGGCCATTAGGTCCAAGCAGTTATCAAATCTCGGAATCAGGCCAGAGGACCCGAACTTACAAAATTATATTTATACCGTTTCCTTAAAACGAAGGCAATCGCAAGAGTCCACAATAAAAACCATCCGGTGCGGCCAAAGGCTTTTGGAACTGAACAGGGATCTCGCTTATTTTGACCAGAAAATTCTGGAGAAACATATCCATACTGTTTTAATTAGAACCATCCGAAACACTGCTAAATACAACAGAAGTTTTTTAAAATATCTAAAAAATGAATCCGGTTTTTTCGCCAAAATGCCCAAAGTGGACTTTGTGGTACTATTTTTAAAATCTTTTTTCAATTGAATTTATGTCAACTCCGTTCATCAGCATCATTGTGCCTTGTTATAATGTAGAGAAATACATAGATACCTCCCTTGGCAGTATTATGGAACAATCCTATGGCAACTGGGAGTGTATTGCGGTGAACGATGGCAGCACAGATCAAACTGAAGATAGGGTAAAGGAATGGTTGGCACGCGATGTCCGTTTCAAGTTATTATCACAGAAAAATAAAGGCCCTTCTGATGCTCGCAATGCAGGGTTGGAAAAAAAAACAGGCGACTGCGTGCTCTTTTTTGATGCAGATGATTTATTGGCACCCGATTGTTTACAGCAATTCGTCAATCTTTACCAAGTGGAGGTTGACGTTGTGATTGGAAGGCATGGCCGTGTGTCCTCCCAGTCCAGCGGGGAGGTTAAAGAAGAAAAGCAATTCCCCGTAACCGAAAGAATCTTAAGCTATCAGGATTTTATAGCATTAGCACTGAGAAATCCTTTCGGGGCTATGGTTTGGAACAATCTGTACAGTTCAAGTTTTATTGACACACACAAATTAAGGTTTAAAAGTGGCATATTTCACGAGGACGAACTTTGGTTTTTTGAAACCATGCACTTAGCCAAAAAGATTGTGTTCAGTTCAAAAGTGAGCTATTTTTACAATGTGGGCAATCAAAATTCCATTACCAAAAATTTCGGCTTAAAGAATCTGCAAGATTATCTAAAGGTATTAGAACATATCTATGATGCCTATTATAGACCAGAAAATAACAAGGCTACCCAAAAAATTGTTGGCACCTATATTATTCAACACCAAATTACGTTCAGCGGTGTTTTTTTTAGATATTTAAAGAAAAATAAGGTCGGCTATAAAAACGAAGGACTTACCCTGCTCAAAAAGCATTTTAATACCTATGCAGTAGACAATTTTTCAAGCATTGACACCAAGAAATCGAAACAATTTCAGCTTTTTGTGGAATATGGCAAAGAAGATCCTGAAATCGCTTTTAAGTTGATGCGGAATACCGATAAAAACAACGTTTTAAAGTTTTTTGAAAATCTATACCTGAAATTTATCGCAGACTTAAACTAAAACCAATTTTTAAACGCTGCTATCCGTCAGAAAATAACACCCAACTTATGAATATTCTTATCGTTGACAGTTCCGGCCCCATTCCCGCCCTGAAATACGGTGGCACCGAGCGTGTAATTTGGGGCCTCGGAAAATGCCTACACGAGCTTGGCCATAAGGTTACTTTTTTAGTTCCGGAAGGTTTTACGGGCCATTTCGCTGAGAGTATTCAGTTGGACAAGACTAAAGACATCAACGACCAAATACCCCAAAATGTTGACCTTGTTCACTTTAACTACCCTCCCAGACAGTCTATAAAAAAGCCCTACATAATTACTATGCATGGCAATCCCAAGCCTGACGAGCATATAGATAAAAACACCGTTTTCATTTCCAAAAATCAAGCTGAGCGCTATAATTCAAATGTGTTTGTGCACAACGGCCTGTATTGGGATGATTATGGGACCCCAAATTTAGAAGAACCACGAAATTATTTTCACTTTTTAGGAAAAGCTTCACGAAGGGTAAAAAATGTTTTCGGTGCGGCAAAAATTGTTTTAAAAGGAAAAGGAAAGCTAATGGTAATGGGAGGAGAACGATGGACTTTCCGCAATTTTACGCGGGGTTTCCGTTATGTTTTAAATCCGAAAATCACTTTTTTAGGAATGCTGGATGATACCGAAAAAATGAAAATTATGGAAAAATCTAAAGCTTTGGTTTTTCCCGTGGAATGGCACGAACCCTTTGGCTTGGTCATTATTGAAAGCCTTTATGCAGGTTGTGCCATTTTTTGCACCACAAACGGTTCGCTTCCTGAACTTTTAAGTCCTGAAGTTGGATTGGCATCCAATGATTCCAACGAATTGGCGGAAGCTCTTCGCACTTTCAGTTATGATCCTCAACGCTGCCATCGTTATGCGAAGGAACACTTCAATGCTAAAAAAATGACTTTGGAATATATAAAATTATATGAAAAAGTAGTTGAAGGGAAAACCCTGCACACTGAAAATCCTTTTTACATACCAGAAAAGAACCAAGTAAAATCTTTAACATAATGAAGGAAGAAATTGAAAACGCACTTCTTATACTAAAAAAAGGAGGCCTCATCCTCTACCCGACGGACACCGTTTGGGGAATAGGCTGTGATGCTACAAACCCGGATGCCGTTGATAAAGTTTTTCAACTTAAAAAAAGAAATGACGAAAAATCACTGATCTGCTTAGTGAACGATTTTAGAATGCTGAATGAATATGTTGAAAATGTACCGGAAGTTGCTTATGATATTTTAAAATTCGCCAAAAAACCAACTACAATCATTTACGATGACCCGATACGGGTTGCAGAAAATATTATTGCCGAGGATAATTCGCTTGCCATTCGTGTAACGAAGGACGAATTCTGCAAAAAACTGATACAACGGTTCCGCAGACCATTAGTTTCTACTTCAGCAAATATTTCCGGGGAAAAAACCCCGCAAAGTTATGCCGAAATAGACACATTAATTTTGGAGGGCGTGGACTATGTCGTAAATTTGCACCACGAAAAAAAATCAGGAAAGCCTTCGGCAATTATTAAGTTGAAAAATGATGGTTCCGTAAAGGTAATCAGACAATAAAAAATGCCACAATACCCAACAGCACTTCAAAATCCCGTATTTAGGACTATCTCAAAAGCTGCCAAAAACTTAAACTTGGAAAGCTATGTAATTGGCGGCTACGTACGTGATTTTCTTTTGAAAAGAGGGGAAGCAAAAGACATTGATATAGTTGCGGTGGGAAGCGGTATTGATCTAGCTGTAGAAGTTTCAAAATTACTTCCGGGAAAACCAAAAGTCTCAATCTTTAAGACCTACGGCACTGCCATGCTGAAAAGTGGGGGAATAGAACTTGAATTTGTTGGTGCGCGCAAAGAATCCTATTCTGAGGAAAGTAGAAATCCCGCTGTGGAAAACGGTACTTTGGAAGACGACCAAAATCGAAGGGATTTCACCATAAATGCATTGGCTTTAAGTCTTAGCGATAATAGCTTTGGTGAATTGCTGGATCCATTTAATGGCATTGAAGATCTTAAGAAAAACATTATCCGTACGCCGTTAAACCCAGATATTACCTATAGTGATGACCCATTACGGATGCTTCGTGCCATTCGGTTTGCTACCCAGTTGGATTTTATTATTGAAAAAAATTCGTTGGATGCAATTACCCGAAACGCGGAGCGTATAAAGATTATTTCCAAGGAACGGATTGTGGACGAACTGAACAAGATTTTACTTGCCGATGTTCCTTCAAAAGGATTTGCTTTGTTGCTCAAAACAGGTTTATTGCCTTTCATTTTACCGGAATTGATCGCTTTACGGGGCATAGACGAAAAGGAAGGCCAAACACATAAAGACAACTTTTGGCACACGCTGGAAGTGGTCGATAATATTTCAAAAACTACTGATGATCTTTGGCTACGTTGGGCCGCATTGTTGCACGATATTGGGAAAGCGCCCACGAAAAGATTTGACAAAAAACTGGGTTGGACTTTTCACGCACACGAATTTGTAGGTGCAAAAATGGTTTATAAATTATTCAAGCGGCTCAACATGCCACTGAACGAAAAGATGAAATTCGTGCAAAAAATGGTTCTGATGAGCTCCCGCCCCATCGTATTAGCGAGTGAGGTAACGGACAGTGCGGTGCGCCGTTTAATATTTGATGCTGGTGAAAATGTAGATGATTTAATGACCCTTTGCGAGGCAGATATCACCACAAAAAACCCGAAGAAGTTCAAAAAATATCACGCCAATTTTCAATTGGTACGCGATAAAATTGTGGAAGTAGAGGAGCGCGACCACATCCGCAATTTTCAGCCGCCCGTTACCGGAGAAGAGATTATGGAAACTTTTGGGCTAAATCCTTCGCGGGAAATTGGAGTAATTAAAGATGCCATAAAAGAAGCGATTTTAGAAGGCGAAATTCCCAATGAATACGAAGCCGCAAAGGAATTTATGTTGAAAAAGGGCGCGGAGATTGGCTTAAAAGCTGTAATAAAGTAGGCAGTCGCAATGGTAGTTTTCAGTAATAGACTAGCCATTTACGGAAAATAATAAAAATATAATAGTGGCAAACAAAGACAACAAAAAAGTAATCTACTGGCTCTTAACAGGATGTTTCCTGATTTTTGTGATGGTAGTTATTGGCGGCATTACTCGACTAACACATTCAGGGCTTTCAATTTCAAGTTATAAACTTATTTCCGGCACTTTACCGCCTTTAAACGAAGCACAATGGATTGCGGAATTTGATCATTACAAACAATTCCCTGAATACCAAAAACTTAACAACCACTTTAGTTTACAGGATTTTAAGGATATTTATTTCTGGGAATGGCTGCACCGTTTATTGGGCAGACTTTTGGGCGTGGTTTTCATTATCCCCTTTTTCTATTTTCTTCTGAAAAAACAGCTCTCAAAGCCTACTATTAAAAAAGCAATTATTTTAATGTGCTTGGGCGCTTTTCAAGGATTTTTAGGCTGGTATATGGTGAAAAGCGGCCTGGTGGACCGTCCGGATGTGAGCCATTATCGGCTTGCAATGCACTTAACAACTGCGTTTATTACGTTTGCATATACATTTTGGGTGGCTATGGATCTTTGGTATCCAGTGAAAAAAGAAATTAATAAACACTTCCGAAACGTTATCCGCTTTGGAATGGCAATTTTGCTCATCCAGATTATTTGGGGCGCCTTCGTGGCAGGGCTTGATGCAGGCTGGATCCACAACCATTGGCCGTTGATGAATGAAGGAAAGTTAGTTCATGAAACCGTATATACAGAACAAGTTCCCGTTTGGAAAAACTTTGTGGAAGGCAAGAGCGGTGTCCAATTCGTCCATAGATATATGGCTTATGTGGTTGTGGGAATAATCTTCTTCATTTGGTACAAAACCCGAAAATTGCAGCTCACCCTTCCGCAGAAAAACGGATTAAATGCATTGTTGATTTTGGTTTTTGTGCAATTTATTTTAGGCGTTTTCACGCTTATCCTGCAAGTACCCGTAGTCTTGGGCGTTTTGCACCAGGTAACTGCTTTTTTCCTTTTAGCGGCAATGACGTTTGTACTACATAGGTTCTCGAATTAAATACACAATCAAAACAACAAACTGCAACTGAAAACTGTTTACTTTTCAATAACTTTGCAGTCCAAAAAATTAAAAAAATGATTTACCGTTTCAGAATAATCCTCGATACCCACGAAGACGTTTTCCGCGACATCGAAATAGAATCTTCCAATACTTTGGAAGATTTTCACAATGCCATCACGCAATCCTTTGGGTTTGACGGACAGGAAATGGCTTCTTTTTATACGAGTAACGACTTATGGGAGGAAGGCGAAGAAATCTCCCTTTTTGACGTAAGCGACGAACCTGGTGGCGTTCGCATTATGGGTGAAACTTATTTGGAAGACGTGGTTGATGAAGAAAAAACCAGACTTTTATACGTTTATGATTTTCTTAATATGTGGACGTTTATGGTGGAACTTGCAGATATTGCCGAAGCTGAATCAGGTATGGCTTACCCAAATTTGATGTATTCGCACGGCCAAATTCCCGAGGAAGCTCCCGAAAAGGAATTCATTGCCGAAGAAATTGAAGAAGACGATTTCGATGAAGAATTCGACCTCGATCCCGAAGATTACGATAACCTCGATTTTGATGAAAACTGGAATTGATTTAGTTGTCGGTTGTCAGTTAAAAAAATTACTTATTCACATATTCACTATATCACGAACTCACATATTCACTTACTCACTTTTTTAAAAAATGATCAACCTTTTCTCTACCCACATTGCATCGCTTTCCATCCACCGTGTGGGTAATAAAAGTAGAAATGAAGCAGTTTTTCTTTCTGCGGAACCTTATAAAATGGACGATGAGATTACACCGCTTTTAAAGGAGTTTTTTCTAAAACCTTTTCGCGATAAAGAAGAGAATTACTTTCAGTTTACGCACGAAGCTGATTTGGAGTTTCATGAATTGTACAACAGTGCAAACAAAATATTCGATAACCTGCAGAACATCCACGAAGAGAGCCGAAAAATTGCAACCTATCTTTATAATCAGTCCGAACATCCGCATATTAAAAGTGGCGAAGTGTATGTAGCCTATCTGGAGAATGTGCAGTTAGACAATGTGAAAATGGATGCCATCGGTATTTTTAAAAGTGAATTGAAGCAGGATTTTCTTCAGTTTTCCGAGGAAGGAAACCAGTTGGATGCAATGCTTCAACACGGCGTGAATCTTAACAAATTGGATAAAGGATGCATTATTTTCAATTCAAGAAAAGAGGAAGGCTATAAAATTCTTTCTGTGGATAGCAATCGCTACGACGCTCGTTATTGGTTAGAAAATTTTTTAGGAGTTGAAGCGCTTGCAGACGATAATTTCTACACAAAAAAGTACCTAAAATTCTGTCAGGATTTTGCCAAGGACGTGGTTTTGCCAGCCGAGGACAAAAAACAGGAAGTACTATTTATGAACCGTGCCGTAAACCATTTTGCCAAAAACGACAATTTTGAGGAAACCGCCTTTATGAACGAGGTGATTGACAATCCAGATTTGTTACCTGAGTTCCGTCATTATAAAACCGAGAAAGCTCCAAAGTACAGCATTGAGGATTTAACAACATTCCCAATAGCAAATACAGCTGTTACTGCTGCGCGGAAGAAAATAAAAAACGTGATAAACCTCGATACCAACATTCAAATAAAAATGGATTTCATCAACCCCCAAAGTGCCGAGAAATTTGTTGAAAAGGGATGGGACGAGGAAAAGCAAATGTATTACTATTTGGTTTATTTCAATAAAGAACAGAAGAGTTAGTATTTAGTGGTCAGTACGCAGTAATCAGTAATTTATGAAAATGAAAAGTTTTGTTTTGTTGTTTTTTGTTGCTATTGTTTTGAATTCCTGCAATGTAGACAAGTGTGATGTGTATTGTAGTTCTGGTCCATTGACTTTAAGTTTTGAGCTTTTAGACAAAACCACTGGCGAAAACCTATTTACCAATAACACTTTTAATCCAGAAGATATTTCAGTCTTAGATTTGGATAATAATGGCAGTAGCATACAATTCGCATTTAATTCTGAAAATAATATAAACCTGATCAATTTAGGCCCTTTTGGATGGGGTACGAATATTGCGAATTATCGTTTAAAAGTGGGTGACCGAAATATTTTTACATTAAATATTGATGCTAAAGAAAAAACAGAAGATTGTTGTTCTTTCGTTCAAGTAAACGAACTAGAAATCACAAACACTGGATTTGAACTAAACCCAGATACTGGCATTTATGAAATTTTGGTGGAACTATAGATGAAATTCCAAATAAAAAACAAACACCAATATTCAACCCTTCGACTGCCCTTCATCTTTGCTCAGGACGGACTCCTCAGGATGGCAAGATTAAAAAAAAATTGCTGCTTTATAAAATTGTAAATAGATTACTGCGTACTGAGTACTGAACACTGAACACTAATTACCAACTTCGCTGATAAATTTAATTCGGTACAACCGAAGTTCCTCTTCATCATAATCGCCATCAAATTCTTCCATAGCCTCTTCAATTTTGTCTGATTTAGCTTCAAGAAAGTATTCGTGAATTTCTTCTTGTTGATCTTCATCCAACACTTCATCTATCCAATAATCAATGTTTAATTTTGTGCCACTGTAAACGATAGCTTCCATTTCCTTTATAAACTCCGGCATTTCTATGCCTTTGGCATTTGCAATATCTGGCAAAGCAAGTTTGCGATCCACATTTTGGATGATGTATAGTTTAAGCGAGCTATTGCTTCCCGTAGATTTTACAACAAAATCTTCTGGACGGATTATATCATTCTCTTCAACATAATCCTGTATAAGCTTTAAAAAAGATTTGCCGTATTTTTTCGCTTTCCCTTCTCCTACCCCGTGAACGTTGGAAAGTTCCTCCATCGTTACTGGATATTTAAGTGCCATATCTTCCAAGGAAGGTTCCTGAAAAATTACAAATGGCGGTAGATCCAAATCGTGTGCTACCTTTTTTAATTCGGCCTTTAAAAGTTTGAAAAGATTTTCATCTGCTGCATCGCCTCCTTTTTTGGCTCCAACAATCACATCATCATTGGCGTCCTTAAAAGAATGGTCTTCCGTCATCATAAAGGAAATGGGTGATTTTATAAATTTCTTTCCAGAATCTGTTAAATGAATAACACCATAGGTTTCAATATCCTTTTTCAAATAGCCAGCCACCAATAATTGACGCAACAAAGCCATCCAATATGGTGCATCATGTTTTGCACCAGAGCCAAAATATTCTTGGGAATCTGTACGGTGTGATTTTATAAGTGCATTTACTTTTCCGACCAAAACATTTACAATTTCCTTGCTTTTGTATTGCTCGTTGGTTTTAAAAACAATTTCCAAAAGTTGTTTTGCATCTTCTTTTGCTTCATGTTTCTTTTTTGGGTGCCGCATATTATCGTCCATCATTCCGCCTTCGCCTGTTTCATTATCGAACTCTTCGCCAAAATAATGAAGAATGAATTTTCTTCGAGACATTGAAGTTTCAGCAAAAGCCACAACTTCTTGTAAAAGGGCATGGCCTATTTCCTGTTCGGCAACGGGCTTGCCGCTCATAAACTTTTCGAGTTTTTCAATGTCTTTGTAACTATAAAAAGCAAGACAATGGCCTTCGCCTCCATCACGACCAGCACGCCCAGTTTCTTGATAATAGCTTTCAATACTTTTTGGAATGTCGTTATGGATCACAAAACGAACATCTGGTTTGTCAATCCCCATTCCAAAGGCAATGGTTGCTACCACAACATCAACATCTTCCATCAAAAACATATCTTGATGTTTTACGCGGGTTTTTCCGTCGAGGCCAGCGTGATATGGAACAGCTTTTATACCGTTTACCTGCAATGTTTGGGCAAGTTCTTCTACCCGCTTTCTACTTAGACAATAAATAATTCCGCTTTTGCCTTCGTTTTGTTTTACAAAGCGAATAATATCAGAATCAATATTTTTAGTTTTCGGTCTTATTTCATAGTAAAGGTTCGGGCGGTTGAAAGATGCCTTAAAGGTATTTGCATCCTGCATGTTGAGGTTTTTCAATATGTCTTCCTGCACTTTTGGGGTTGCAGTGGCCGTAAGACCTATAATAGGAATATCATTTCCTATTCTTTGAATAATACTTTTAAGGTTTCGGTATTCTGGCCTAAAGTCGTGACCCCACTCACTAATGCAGTGGGCCTCGTCTATGGCCATAAAGGAAATTTTCTGGATCTGCAGAAAGTTTACATATTCTTCTTTAATCAGAGACTCGGGAGCTACGTATAGCAATTTTGTGATCCCGTTCTCAATATCACTTTTAACCTTTCTTACTTCAGTTTTGTTGAGGGAAGAGTTCAGCACATGGGCTATCCCTTCTTCCGAAGAAAGAGCACGCAGCGCATCCACTTGGTTTTTCATAAGCGCAATGAGCGGTGAAACTACTATAGCCGTTCCTTCCTGCATAAGTGCCGGAAGTTGGTAACAAAGCGACTTTCCGCCGCCTGTAGGCATTACCACAAACGTATTGCTACCGTTAAGGATGCTTTTTACAACTTCCTCCTGCAGACCCTTAAAACGGGTAAATCCAAAAAATTTCTTTAGGGCCGCATAAATGTCAATCTCTGCCACGCTGCATTGGTTTTAGGGATAATTCAGTTTTAGTCAACAATACATTGTTTTCCTAATTAACAATTGTAATTTTGCAACCGTATTATGTTGACTGCATCTTAAAAGAAAAGTATCTATATTTAAGAATACTGAATTGAGTTAATTTCTATTCTAAATATACTAATTTCTGAAACAGTTACAAACATTCAAAAGCATTAAAATTTTGAACAAGCAAGAAAGAATTATTTCCACAGCGAAAAACACCATAGAAACTGAGAGTAAAGCCATTGCAAACTTGGCCCATTTGGTGGACGAAGAGTTTGCAGGCGCAGTTGATTATATTTATCACTCCAAAGGACGGGTAATTGTTACCGGAATAGGCAAAAGCGCCAACATTGCCACAAAAATTGTAGCAACTTTAAACTCAACGGGGACACCCTCAATCTTCATGCATGCCGCAGATGCCATTCACGGCGACTTAGGGACTATCCAAGAAAACGATACGGTTATCTGCATTTCAAAGAGTGGAAACACTCCCGAAATAAAAGTGTTGGTGCCACTTATAAAAGCTATTGATAACAAATTAATAGCAATAACCGGAAATAGAGATTCCTTTTTGGGACAACAAGCAGACTTTGTACTGAATGCTTATGTGGAAAAAGAAGCCTGTCCAAATAATCTAGCCCCTACAACCAGCACTACCGCACAACTGGTGATTGGCGATGCTTTGGCGATGTGTCTTCTGGATTTACGCGGATTTTCCAGCAAGGATTTTGCGAAGTTCCATCCTGGAGGTTCTTTGGGTAAAAAATTATATTTGAGAGTGAGCAATCTTACTTCGCTTAATGAAAAACCGCAGGTTAGCCCAAATACCGATGTAAAAAAAGTGATTGTTGAAATTTCCGAAAAGATGCTGGGCGTAACCGCTGTTGTTGAAAACGATGAAATTGTAGGAATTATAACCGATGGCGATTTGCGACGCATGTTAACAAAAACCGATAGCTTTGCCGGACTAACCGCTAAGGATATTATGACCAAAAATCCAAAGAAAATAGCAAACAACGCCATGGCAGTTGAAGCTATGGAAATGATGGATAGTTATGGAATTACCCAGATACTTGCTGAAGATAAAGGCAAATACAGCGGAGTGGTGCATATTCACAACCTTACAAAAGAGGGCATTATTTAATGAAGAAAAAAACTTCCCCAGAAAAAGAAATGTCCTTTTTGGACCATTTGGAAGAACTGCGCTGGCACCTTATCCGCTCCACCATAGCTGTAGTAGTTTTAGCTGCTTTGGCTTTTATCTTTAAGCGATTTATTTTTGACGTGCTTATTTTCGGGCCTTCAAAGCCGGGGTTTCCAACATATACAATGTTCTGCGACATCTCCCGCTATTTGGGAATGGACACCTTCTGTTTTCAGGAAATGCCCTTTAAAATTCAAAGTAGGACAATGGCCGGACAGTTTTCAGCGCATATGTGGACATCTATTTATGCAGGTATTATTGTTGCCTTTCCATACGTACTTTATGAATTCTGGAAATTCATTAGCCCCGGTCTAAGAGACAAAGAACGCAAGTCTAGTCGTGGTTTTATCGTGATTGCATCGGTGCTTTTCTTTTTAGGGGTTTTGTTTGGCTATTACCTTATAACTCCGCTATCCATCAATTTTTTGGGAAATTATCAAGTAAGCGAGGAAGTTATAAACCAGTTCGATTTGGACAGTTATATTTCCTTGGTGCGCACTTCGGTCCTGGCCTGCGGAATAGTTTTTGAATTACCAATATTGATGTACATACTAACGAAAATTGGTTTGGTAACACCCGAAATACTTCGGAAATACAGAAAATTCGCTTTGATTATTGTTTTAATACTTTCAGCAGTAATCACCCCGCCTGACATTGTGAGCCAGATTATCGTTGCTATTCCTATACTTATCCTTTATGAAGTGAGCATCTATATTTCAAAAATTGTAATTAGGAATCAGAAGCGAGAGGAAAAAAAAAGGAAAAAAGAGAGTAGCCTGTAGTTGGTTGTTGGTTGAAAAAATATTATTATGAAAGAAAATTTAGTTGAGGAATTTAATGCGTATCGCAAAAAGATGAATGAAAAAATGCTGGATGATAATAATAAAATCATCAAACGCATATTCAATTTAGACACCAACGCCTATATGGAAGGCGTGCTTCCTAAGAAAACAAAGGAACTTTTAGGATTGGGAAATTCGTTGGTGCTTCGTTGCGACGATTGCGTTCGTTATCATTTGGAAGAATGCCACAAACTGGGCTTGACCAAGGAAGAAGTGGTTGAAGGAATGAGCATTTCCCTTTTAATTGGCGGAACAATTGTAATTCCCCATCTGCGTAGGGCTTTTGAATATTGGGAAGCTTTGGAAGCAAAATAATAATTGCTAACTTTACCCTATAAGCTCAAAGTATTTTAACCACAAAGACACAGAGGGCACGAAGAAAGAAATTAAATAATGACCGAAAACGAAATTTCTTCAAAAATTATAGGTGCAAGTATTGAGGTTCATAAACAATTAGGGCCTGGCTTATTAGAAAGCACTTACGAAATCTGCTTAGGTTACGAATTAAAATTAATGGGTTTGGAAGTAAAGCAACAAGTTCCACTGCATTATTGAAATAAAATCTGTTGATGCATTGGCTCCAATACATACTGCCCAAATATTGACCTATTTAAAATTGAAGGATTTAAAACTCGGACTCTTGATTAATTTTAACGAAGTAAAGGTTATTGACGGTCTAAAAAGAATTATAAATGGTGTACTATAAGCACTGCGGCCTTTGTGTCTCTGTGGTAAATTTATATAATATGCCAAGTTTAAAAAAAATATCAGGATGAAACTAAAAGCCGAAAATTTAATGAAATCCTATAAAGGCCGAAAGGTCGTGAAAGGAATTACTGTGGAAGTAAACCAAGGTGAAATTGTGGGTTTGCTGGGGCCGAATGGAGCTGGTAAAACCACTTCTTTTTATATGATTGTGGGTTTGATAAAACCAAACGGGGGGAATATCTTTTTGGAAGGAACAGAAATCACCAAATACCCTATGTACAAACGTGCGCAAAACGGAATTGGCTATTTGGCTCAGGAAGCTTCGGTTTTTAGAAAGTTGAGCGTTGAAGATAATATTTTGAGTGTTTTACAGCTTACCAAACTTTCCAAAAAAGAACAGCGTGCAAAAATGGAATCACTTATAGAGGAATTTGGTTTAGGGCATATCCGCAAAAACCGTGGCGATCTTTTGAGCGGTGGGGAAAGACGAAGAACAGAAATCGCAAGAGCTTTGGCAACCGATCCACATTTTATTCTTTTGGACGAACCCTTTGCAGGAGTTGATCCAGTTGCTGTGGAAGACATTCAGCGCATTGTGGCGCAACTTAAAAACAAAAACATCGGTATTCTTATAACCGATCACAACGTACAGGAGACACTGGCAATTACGGACAGGACTTATTTGATGTTTGAAGGAAGTATCTTAAAACATGGTATCCCGGAAGAACTTGCAGCAGATGAAATGGTTCGTAAAGTATATCTTGGGCAGAATTTCGAGCTTCGGAAGAAGAAGTTGGAGTTCTAATTTTTTGCCACCAATAGATTAATGCTTTTACTTCTCCATCTTCCAAAATAAGGAAAGCAATATATACAGTAAAATTATGAATGGTATAGCCAAAAACTTCAGCAGTACCAAAAGCAAGACGCAAAGTATCAAAAACACATAGCGGACGGCGTTGCTTTTAAAATCCCATGTTTTGAATTTTAAAGCGAAAAGTGGAATTTCGGCATTCAGCAAGATACTACTCAATAAAGTCATTCCTATCAAAAACCATTGGTTCAGGATAATGGTTTCCGCCAGTTCAGAATATTGAAACTGTAAAATTAAAGGTAAACTTAAAATAAGAAGGGTATTTGCAGGAGTCGGAAGGCCAATAAAGCCTGATGTTTGTCGCGTATCTACATTGAATTTTGCCAAACGATAGGCCGATGCAATTACAATAAGCAGCCCCATGAGCGGCAGGTAATTTTTATAGCCTACGTTCCATCCTTCCATAGAAAATGTTTCGGTAAGTGTTCGCATTTGGTGAAAATAGGACAAATTAAACAT
>JAGQYY010000008.1:0-1381 GCA_020435825.1 Aequorivita sp. | reverse complement strand
ACAACTCCGGGAGCGACACCGCTTGTAATAACATCGGCCAGAGAGTCCAACTGCAATCCTACATCACTGTGCGCTTTAAGTAAACGGGCGGCAAGCCCATCAAAAAAGTCGAAGAAAATGCCGAGAAAAACGAAAAAAGACGCAGATATCAAATCACCAGAAACCGCAAAAAGTATAGCAACACATCCACAAAGGATGTTTAGGGAGGTGATGATGTTTGGTATTTGTTTAAGCATAATTAATTTATCAGTTGTGTAAAAATAACAAAGTATTTTCGTCCAAAGCCATCAAAACACAATATGTGCATAAATTTAAAGTTTAGTATTCTGTAAAATAGTGCCATATTTGTTCAAATTTTTAAAGCTTGAAAGAGAAATTTTTACTCCTTTTACTACTTATTTCGGCTACGCTGAGCGCGCAGACCGTGCGTAAATATTCCAACGAATTTATGAATATTGGTGTTGATGCCGCCGCTTTCGGGATGAGCAATGCCGTGGTCGCTTCCTCAGCCGACGTAAACTCAGGTTATTGGAACCCCGCTGGTTTGGTGAATCTTGAGGACAAACAGATTTCCTTGATGCACGCCTCCTATTTTGCCAATATTGCAAATTACGATTATGCAGCTTTTGCGATGCCCCTGGACGATAGAAGCGCCGTAGGGCTTTCGGTAATCCGTTTTGGGGTGGACGATATATTGAATACAACACAATTGATTGATGACGAAGGAAATATTTCTTACGACCGAATCAGTCTTTTTTCTACAGCTGATTATGGGGTTACCTTTTCCTATGCCCGCAGACTTCCTTTAGATGGTTTAAACTACGGAGTAAACGCAAAAGTAATCCGTCGTGTTATCGGCGATTTTGCTTCTTCATGGGGTTTCGGACTGGATGCAGCTATTCAATTCAAAAACGACAAGTGGATGTTTGGAATTATGGCCCGAGATATTACAACCACCTTTAACGCTTGGAGTATTGATGAAAAAAAGTTTGCTGAAATTCAAGGTGCCGTAGAAGGTCAAAATCAAGAATTGCCAGAAACTACTGAAATTACTATTCCGAAATTGCAATTGGGGATGGCGCGTAAATTTGTTTATCGCTATGATTTTTCATTATTGGCCGAAGTTGATTTAAATTTCCGTTTTGCAGAAACAAACGATATTATTTCTACTTCCTTTGCAAGTATTACACCTTCATTGGGACTTGAATTTGCTTACATAGATATGGTTTATGTGCGTGGTGGCGTTGGCAATTTTCAAAACATAAAACAACTTGACGGAAGTGACTCCGTAGGTTTTCAGCCAAATATTGGCGTAGGTTTTCGTTACAAAGGGATTCAAGTGGATTATGCCTTGACCGATATTGGGGACCAAAGTGCAGCG
>JAGQYY010000089.1:1533-7008 GCA_020435825.1 Aequorivita sp. | reverse complement strand
AATTTGCTAATATTTCCTTGTTTTTTTTCGATGCCAATGCTCTGCAGCCATTCAAAAAGCGAAGCATATGGATTGTTCAAAACAAAACTGCGCCATGCTTCGGCGTAATTATCAGAAATGGCATTTTTTTTAACGTCATCGCTCGTATTTACCGGATATACGAAGTGTAAATCTGGATGCGCCAATTTTGAAACTTTGGTTTTACAGGCCAGATATTCAGGACTTCCTTTAACATATTTGCTGCACAACAATTCAGAAGCGTAGGCAATTGCCACTGGCAACAAGCCACTACCGTTAACTCCGGCAAATATCTGGGCGTGGGGAATTCGGCCATTTTCAATGGTTTTTAAAAGATAAGATTTTATGTGCTGGTGCCCGATTACTTCTGAAAAATCCATTCGCAAATCTAAACAATTTTGCGGGTTTTTTGACCGTCGAAATTTTAATGGAATCATAACTTAATGACATCAAAACGTAGAGGGTAATAAACCTCAAAAGAAGTATATTTGCACGAATAAATTTTAGAAGATGAAAACAGTAAACAATATAGATTTTAAGCGCAAAAAAGCTCTGATCCGTGTAGATTTTAATGTGCCGTTGGATGAGAATTTCAGCGTGGCCGACGACACTCGCATACGTGCTGCTAAACCTACTATTATTAAAATTTTAGAAGATGGTGGAAGCTGTATTTTGATGTCTCATTTGGGAAGACCAAAAGACAGAGAAATTGAATTTTCATTGCAACATATTGTTAAATCGCTATCTGATGTACTTGGAATACAAGTAAAATTTATTGATGACTGTATTGGCCCAAAAGTTACTGAGGCTGTTGAAAGTTTGAAATCTGGTGAAATCCTTTTACTGGAAAATCTCCGGTATTACGAAGAAGAAACAAAGGGTGATCGCAATTTTGCTGAAAAATTGTCAAAACTTGGTGATGTTTATGTGAATGATGCTTTTGGGACAGCCCATCGAGCTCATGCTTCAACAGCTGTAATTGCAGATTTTTTTCCTGAAAACAAATGCTTTGGATTGCTGCTCGCTTCAGAAGTTGAAAGTGTGAAAAGAGTATTGGAGACCAGCGAAAAGCCAGTTACTGCAATTATTGGCGGGGCAAAGGTTTCTTCAAAAATAACGATTATTGAAAACATTCTCGATAAAATTGACCATTTGATTATTGGCGGCGGAATGGCTTTTACATTCATAAAGGCAAAAGGAGGAAAAATAGGCGCTTCGCTTGTGGAAGATGACAAACAAAACCTTGCATTGGAAATTTTAGAAGAAGCAAAAAAGAAAAATGTTTCTGTACATCTACCTGTTGACGCCGTGATTGCCGATGCTTTTTCAGATTCCGCAAACACGCAAAATTCTGAAGTTGACAATATACCCGAGGGCTGGATGGGCCTTGACACAGGGCCTAAAACCAATGAAATTTTTGCGGAAGTAATTGCCAATTCCAAAACTATTTTATGGAACGGCCCCGTGGGCGTTTTTGAAATGGAGAAGTTTGCCGAGGGAACAAAGATTTTGGGGCAGAATATTGCCAAGGCTACTCAGAATGGTGCATTTTCATTGGTGGGCGGCGGAGATTCTGTGGCAGCTGTTCACAAGTTTAAGCTGACAGATAAAGTGAGTTATGTTTCCACAGGCGGTGGCGCAATGCTGGAAATGCTTGAAGGAAAAACACTGCCAGGCATTGCCGCACTGTTGTAGAAACGTTAAATATCTGTATGTTAATAATTTAGAATGAAAATTTGCATAATTTCGCGAAATCATTATTTTTGATAAAATTTTTTATTTGAAAAGTCGTTACATTTACTTAAAGGATATACAAATATTTCCCATATAAAAAGGTATTGATCAGGCGAATTTGCCATAATCCCCAAATGCAATAAATAAGCTGATGAAACTAAACAAAATCCTCCCCCTTATGCTGTTGCTTGCTTGCAGCGTGAGTTTTGCCCAACCAGGTAAAAAGAAAGTCAAAAAACTGAATACTAAAAAAGTTCAAGTTGTTGACTCTATAAAAGTTTCCAAAATTGCTGAAGAATTGCCTTCTACCGTTGTTGCTACAGGCATTAAAGACACAATTATATTTGATTTAAAAGACATGGCCCTGGCCAGAAAAAAAGACAGTCTTTGGCTGAAAGAACTTTACAAGTCAGATCTTTTTGAAGACATATACAACAGTGTCGTAAATCAGGAATACGATATGGTTGATTATGATGAACTTCCAACTGAAGTTTTAAAGCAACGTCTTAAAGAGCTTGATGCCCGTACCCCATTTAAAGTTGAATACAATCCATCTCTGGAAAGCGTAATAAAACAATACCTTAAAAATAGAAGAGGAACCCTTGAGCGTTTAATGGGCTTGAGCGAATATTATTTCCCGATGTTTGAGCAGGAGCTCGACAAAAACAATCTTCCTTTAGAATTAAAGTATTTAGCGGTTATTGAATCAGCCTTAAACCCAAGTGCTCAATCAAGAGTTGGTGCCACGGGGCTTTGGCAATTTATGTATCCCACTGGCAAAATGTTTGGCTTGGACGTGAGTTCCTATGTTGATGAACGTTCGGATCCAATTATGGCCACAGAGGCAGCCTGTAAATACCTTAAAAGCCTAAACAATAGTTTCAATGATTGGGATTTGGCACTTGCGGCATACAATTCAGGCCCAGGGAACGTTTCAAAAGCAATTCGCCGATCAGGTGGAAAAACAAATTACTGGAATCTCCGTGATTATCTTCCACGTGAAACCGCTGGTTATGTTCCTGCATTTTTAGCCACTATGTACATTTTTGAATATGCAAAAGAACACGGTTTTAAAAAGCAAAGCGCAAGAATTCCTTTCGTTGCTACAGACACTATTAAAGTAAAGCAGCAAATAACATTGGATCAAGTGGCAAAACTCACCAATCTCGACAAAGAAGAATTGGAGTTTTTGAACCCTTCCTATAAGCTTGGGATCATACCCGTTATTAAGGATGAGAATTATATGTTACGCCTTCCGCTTACCCATGTTGGTGCTTTTGTGAACAATGAAGAAGCTATTTACGCCTTCGCTCAGGAAGAACAGGAAGCAGCTGAAAAACCAATGCCTGAATTATTTGAACAACCTGAAAAAATTCGCTATCGAGTTAAAAGAGGTGATTATTTGGGCAGAATTGCAGATAGATATGGTGTAGGTGTGAGCCAAATAAAAAACTGGAATGGCATGCGGAGCAACACCGTTAAAGTGGGACAAAACTTGATTATCTATCCTAAAAAAAGCAAACAGGACATTGCTGTCAACAGTACACCTTCGCAAAGTGATTCCTCCGAAAAAACATACACAGTGCGCAGCGGGGACTCTTTATGGAGCATTTCACAAAAATTTCCTGGTGTTACAGTACAGAATATCAAAAAATGGAACGATATTAGTGGTACAAACTTAAAGCCAGGAACTAAACTTAAAATCTATAAAGGATAGTTCCATAAAAACATCCTTTTAATGAGACCCATTTACCTTGTATTCTTTTCGCTTTTTTTTGCATTTACTTCATGCAATGATAGCGGAAAAAGAGATAAGTCCCTTCTTCCAGATTCAGTAGGAAACATTAATGCCCTTCAGATTGTTATACCCAACGATTTATGGAATGGTATTGTTGGGGAAGCAATTCGAAATAACTTTGCAGCACCAGTAGATGGCCTTCCTCAAGACGAGCCATTGTTTTCAATGAACCAAATGCCACCGGAGGCTTTTACAGGTTTTGCGAGAAGCAACAGACTTTTTTTGTATGTGGTCCTTAGCGAGGAAGATAAAGCAACTGTCGCCAAAGACGAATATGCAAAACCACAGATCGGAGCTATAATAAAAGCTACCTCTGAAGAAAAGCTTGTAGAATTAATAGATAAAAATGCTGCCAAGATAATTGAATCCTTTCATGCTTCCGAAATAAAGGAAAGACAACGCAGAACCTCTATTTCATTAATGAAAACTGATTCTTTGCGGAAAGCAATGGGCGTTAGTATGCAAATTCCAAGCGCATATCGAATTGCAAAAGCAACAGACAGCTTTTTCTGGATGCGAAAAGACTTGAAGGATGGAACCACCAATATTCTGGTTTATGAAGTTCCTTTGTCAATGATTACAAATGATAGCACCGCAGTTAGCGATATTATAAAAATCCGTGATTCCATTGGAAGCAAATTGTTGCCGGTTGAAGATGAAGGCCAATTTATTACTGAAGATGCCTATGCCCCGTATATTTTCAAAACGGAGATAGACGGAAAATTTGCTTATGAAACCAAAGGAACCTGGGAAGTGAAAGATGCTTGGATGGGCGGTCCTTTTATAAATTTTGCTGTTAAAGACGAAAAAAACAATCGTTATTTAATTTTAGAAGGTTTTACCTACGCTCCTAGTGCGGCCAAAAGAGATCTTCAATTTGAGTTGGAATCTATACTACAGACCGCAAAACTAGAATAGCGTTCAAAAATAAAGAGCCTTTCATTTATAGAAATGAAAGGCTCTTTAAAAAATTTATTACGAGATTTATTTGTTCTCGTCAATTTTCTTATCGGCCGTATCGTCTTTGGAAGCATCCTTAAATTCTTTAAGGCCGCTACCCAAACCACGCATGAGTTCTGGAATTTTCTTACCACCAAAAAGCAGCAATACAATTACTACTATCAAAATAATCTGCCAAGGACCAACTACACCTAAAGAAATAAATAATGCGTTCATGATTTCTAAATTTAATTACGCAAAGGTAACAAGAAATGTTTAGATACAACGTTTTGAGAGTAACTTTAGCTTGTAAGGCTATAGTTTATTTTATATTTGTAAAAAAGTAATTGCGCAATATGACAAATAAAGAAAAAGGCGCCAGACGGTTCAAAAGGAAATTATTGCACAAATACCGATTGGTAATTCTGAATGAAGAAACCTTCGAAGAGCGTTTTTCGTTTAAGCTTAATAGATTGAATGTATTTGTTTTCAGTACACTTTTTGCGTTGTTTTTAATTTTAACAACTACTTTCATTATTGCCTTTACGCCTTTAAGAGAATATATTCCTGGTTATTCATCCACTACTCTAAAAAAGAAAGCCACCAGTTTAGCATACCAAACAGATTCACTTCAGAAAATTCTAGATGTAAATGAGGCATATCTATCATCAATCAAAAAAGTGCTTACAGGCGACGTTAAAACTGTAGAATTCAATAAAGATTCCATCATTGAAGTTGCCAAAACAGACCCCTCGGTTTTGATTAGAACTTCCAGAAGGGATTCTCTGTTGCGCCAAGAAGTGGCAAAAGAAGATAAATACAATCCACTTATTGCGCCTCAAGTGCAGGAATATGCTTTGTTCGCACCTGTTAAGGGAACCATTTCCGAGCCTTATGATTCCAAAACAAAACATTATGCCGTTGATGTGGTTACAGCAAAAGATTCGCCTGTCAAAGCCGTGGCAGACGGTACCGTTATTTTTGCA
>JAGQYY010000089.1:0-1434 GCA_020435825.1 Aequorivita sp. | reverse complement strand
ACGGCTTCTACAGGCTATGTTCTTATTTTAAAACACGACAACAACTTTATTTCGGTTTACAAACACAATGCGATGCTCACCAAGGAACAAGGTGAAATAGTTAAGGCCGGCGAGGTAATTGGCACCGTTGGCAATACCGGTGAATTGACCACGGGACCACATTTGCATTTTGAGCTATGGCGCGATGGCTTTCCCATTAACCCAACAAGTTTTATAGATTTTGATTGATAGTATATGTCCTTAAAATCCTTTGGAGCAAAAATATTTGCAAAAATTGTTGTAAATCGAACTCAGAAATGGGCCTCAAATCCTGTTGAAACCCAGCAAAAGGTGTTTAAGGCTTTAATTGCAGCGGCAAAAAATACCACTTTCGGTAAAGATCACGATTTTGAAAATATAATTTCATTTGAAGATTTTGCAAAGAAGGTTCCAATGCGTGATTACGAAGCATTGAAACCTTATGTAGATCGTGTGGTTTCAGGGGAAGAAAACGTGCTGTGGCCCGGAAAGCCGCTCTATTTTGCGAAAACTTCTGGAACTACTTCGGGGGCTAAATATATTCCGTTAACCAAGGAATCAATGCCCCATCACATTGAAGCCGCGCGAAACGCGATTCTTTGCTACATACACGAAACGGGAAACGCAGCTTTTGTTGATGGTAAAATGATATTTCTTCAAGGAAGCCCAGAAATGAAGGAAAAGAACGGTATTAAACAGGGTAGGCTTTCAGGAATTGTTGCCCACTATGTACCTGCCTATCTTCAAAAAAACCGTTTGCCTAGCTGGGAAACAAACTGTATTGAAGATTGGGAGGCGAAAGTTGACGCTATTGTAGCGGAAACCAAAGACGAAAACATGACCGTTATCAGCGGTATTCCGTCCTGGGTCCAGATGTACTTTGAAAAACTTCAGAAAAAAACCGGAAAAAAGGTTGGCGAACTTTTCAAAAACTTCAACCTATTCATATACGGAGGCGTAAATTTTGAACCCTATCGCGCTAAGTTCGAAAACCTAATAGGAAGAAAAGTTGACAGCATCGAGCTTTTTCCTGCCAGTGAAGGCTTTTTTGCCTTTCAGGACAGCCAGAAAACGAAGGGAATGCTCTTACTATTGAATTCGGGGATTTTCTATGAATTTGTGGAGGCCAGTACTTTTTTTGACGAAAACCCAAAGCGATTGACCATTAGCGAAGTGGAAATAGGAGTTAATTACGTGATGATAATTTCAACAAACGCAGGCCTTTGGGCATATAATTTGGGCGATACCGTTCAATTTACATCTACAAAGCCCTATCGCGTGGTGGTTTCGGGAAGAATCAAGCAATTCATTTCCGCTTTTGGCGAACATGTAATTGGCAAAGAGGTGGAGGAAGCAATGAACAAAGCCATTTTAAAGTTCAATTTTTCAATTACTGAATTCACCGTGGCGCCACAG
>JAGQYY010000088.1 GCA_020435825.1 Aequorivita sp. | reverse complement strand
ATAATGAATTTGATGTTTTGGTTTCAACAACTATTATTGAAAGTGGCTTGGATGTACCGAATGCAAACACCATTTTCATCAACAACGCCAATAATTTCGGCCTTTCAGATCTGCACCAAATGCGAGGCCGCGTGGGCCGGAGCAACAAAAAAGCGTTTTGTTATTTCATTACCCCGGAATATTCAGCAATGACGGATGAGGCCCGAAAACGGATCACGGCTTTGGAACAGTTTTCAGAATTGGGAAGCGGTATCAACATTGCGATGAAGGATTTGGAAATTCGTGGTGCGGGCGATTTACTGGGCGGCGAACAGAGCGGGTTTATAAACGAAATAGGTTTTGAAACCTATCAAAAAATCCTTGCCGAAGCCATTGAGGAACTGAAAGAAAAGGAATTCAAAAATCTTTATGAAGAAACGGAAGGGCCAAAGAAGAATTTCGTAAAAGAAATGACAATTGATACCGATTTTGAACTGCTTTTCCCCGATGATTATGTGAACAATATTACCGAACGGCTCAATCTGTACACGAAACTGAACGAGCTGAAAACCGAGACTGAACTTCAAGAATTTGAAAAGGAATTGCTGGACCGTTTTGGGGAAATTCCAAAACAGGCCGAGGATTTGTTGAACAGCGTGCGCATAAAATGGATTGCCATTTCAATGGGCCTTGAACGCCTTGTGATGAAACAGAAAAAAATGGTTGGTTATTTTGTGGCAGACCAGCAAAGTGATTTTTACCAAAGCGAAGCTTTTACCAAAGTGCTGCAATACGTGCAAAGCCACCCACAGAACGTAACGATGAAGGAAAAGCAAACCCGAAATGGCTTGCGGTTGTTGCTCACTTTTGAAGGAATCCCTTCAGTGGATAAAGCACTTCGGGCTTTGGGGTCTTTTTCTGAATATTTCCTTTAAAATCAGTAAATGTCGTGTAAATGTCGGGTTAAATTCCCTTGAAATTATTGCACTATCTTTACTGCCATCGTACTATTGCTTCATAAATTTTTACAAAAATGAAACAACCCGAACTCGGTCGTAAAATTCTGGAACTTCGCAAACAAAAAGGACTTACCCAGGAAGAACTTGTGGAGCAGTGCAACATCAATGTACGGACCATTCAACGTATTGAAGCTGGCGAAGTTACTCCCCGAAGTTTTACTTTAAAAACAATTTTAAATGTTTTGGGCGAAGATTTGGAAAATCTGCAAGAACTCGAAACTTCTCCATTTGAAAATTTCAATTTAAAAGAGGTTGGCTTTTCTATTTTTTACATAAAACTGGCCTGGATTTGCGGTATCATTTATTTTCTTTCAGGCTTTGTGGAATTTGCTGTTGACTATGCCAGATTCTACGAAGATGAATTGATAATTCCCAAGGCCGCGTACATCAGTATGAAATTTATAGTGATGCTGGCGTATATTTATTTTTTATGGGGGTTTGTGTTGAGCGGTAAAATTTTCAATAATTATTTGCTGAAAATCGGTGGTTTCTTTTTAATTGGCACTACCATTTTATTTTATGGGTATGATATGGCTTCACTTTACTTTGAACCATTTTATACGGAATATGTTTTTACCACACAATTAATTTTTTGCGGAATTGGCAGTATTATCTTTGGTTTGGGGATAATGCGATTGGAAAATCCTTTCGGGAAAATTTCAGGAGTAGCGGGCGGATTCGAAGTAGTGAGCGGGATATTGTTTGCAATTGTTTTTATGGCGTGGCTAGGGCTTGTCTTTTTAATCCCAGCAACTATCTTACAGATTATTTTGCTCTATAAAATTGAGGAGTTTGTGAAAAAAGAAAGAGATTCTCGTAATCCCGAAATTTAAAAATGATAAAAAGCATTTTCAAAATGCTCCAGTTTTTCAACTTTTCGGTTTTTTAAAACAGCGATAATATCAAAGCGAACTTCTGCATTTAGATTGTTTGAAATAACATATTCATTGGCGGCCTTTACCAAATTCTTGATTTTTGTTTTGGTAACGAAATCCTGTGGATCCCCAAAAAAGTCACTATTTCGGGTTTTTACTTCCACGATGACAACAGTTCCTTCTTCTTTTTGGGCAATAATGTCAATCTCAGCTTTATCGAAAAAAAAGTTACGGTGTAGGATATTATAGCCGCTTTTAAGTAAATACTGTGCGGCCAGTTCTTCTCCTATTTTTCCGAGTTCGTTGTGTGTTGCCATTTAAAAGTTAAAAGCTCAAAGTTTAAAGTTTACAGCTAACAGCTCAAAGTTCAAAGTCCAATAATCAATGACCAATAACCAACTGACAACAGCCAACAGCCAACAGCCAACAGCCAACAGACAACTGACAACTGACAACAGCCAACAGCCAACTGACAACTGACAACTGACAACAGCCAACCGCTAAAAGCCAAAAGTAATTTTATTTTCTGAAATTTTCAATTCCACTTTTCTTCCTAAAATCAAGGCTCGATTATCTTTAATGTGTCCTGCCGGAAAATTTAAAACCACCGGATAATGGTATTTTTTTACCAAATCCAGAATAATTTCCTCAGCGGTTTTTCCAAAATAAACTTTATTGTCCTTCATTTCCGTCATTCCACCAATAATTAACGCTTTCAGGTTTTTGAGATAGCCGCTTCGCTTTAAATTCATCATCATCCGGTCAATGTGGTAGAGCATTTCGTCGAGGTCCTCAATAAAAAGGATTTTCCCATCGGTTTCCATTTCCGAAGTACTTCCGCAAAGCGAATAGAGCACAGAAAGATTGCCGCCAATCAATACACCTTTCAAAATTTGTAATGAATCGTGAGAGTCGGTATTTTCAATTTCAATATTATAATGCTCCCCAAACAAAACTTTCCGAATAGATTCAGCGGTTTCAGCGGTTTTGTTTTCAATTTCCAAACACATCTGCGCGTGCAACGTCTCAACTCCCAAATTGTGAATATGCGAATGCAAAACCGTAACATCACTATAGCCAATAATCCATTTCGGGTTTTTTTTGAATGCGGAAAAATCAAGCTTATCGATAATTCTTACCGTTCCGTAACCACCACGGGCGCACCAAATTGCTTTTATTTTTGGGTCGTCCAGCATTGCTTGGAAATCTGCCGCACGCAAATGGTCACTGCCTGCAAACTGGTTTTCCTCGGCACCAATGGTATTTCCCAAAACCGCTTTTAATCCCCAACTTTCCAGCAGTTGTAGCGCAGGTTTTAATTCTTCTTTTGAAATTTTACGCGCTGTGGAAACAATGGCAACATTATCGCCTTTTTTTAAAAATGGAGGTGTAGCCATAAATATAATTGAAAGCTTTAAAGTACTAAAAATTTGACTTGTTAGTTAAAATTATAATGAACTACAAATTTAGATTGACAAACTTAATATTCTCCTTGTTTAGGATATAAATTAAAATCATTCCCTTAGTTTCATTGTTTTTTCTTTATAAAAATGAAATGAATTCTTTTTACTTCTTAATTTACAGAAACATTGTATAAATAACTAATATTCAATATTTTACAAATGATATTTTGTTTCTAAATTGTACTGACAGAATGTCTAAATCTCATTAAGTAAGAATAATCGTTCACATATTTTATGGGCTCAAAATACTAACAATCAAAATATTAAGTTAAAAAATCAGTTAAACGGAACAATTAATCGGATTAAAAGCATACTTTTACTGCCAAACCTAACAAAACTCTTTTTAAATGGAAACAATTGCTAATCCCACTTGCAATAGTTCTACACTTGCTCCCTATGAGCCATCTTCTCAAGATCCTTGGGATACACATAAGATCAATCATGTGTATCGCCGTCTTGGTTTTGGAGCTTCACAAGATGATGTAGATGCCGCGCTCTCGCTGACCCCGGGACAATTTATTAATTCACTTGTAGATGGTGCGCACAATATGCCACCAACCCCAGCGCCATATTGGGGCTATTATTCCAACTATGATTTTTCTGATTACGAGACCCAAAATTTTGCTTTTTTTGAACAATGGCGATTGCAAACCGTTAAAGACCTTCTCGAAGAAAATCTCCGTGGTAGGCTTACTTTCTTTTGGATGAACCACTTCGTAACCCGTTTTGGAATCTATTTCCATGCGCCCTATGCATTTCAGTATTACCATACAATACAAATACACGCCCTAGGAAATTTTAAGGAATTTACGAGGGCCATTGGGCTAAACCCGGCAATGCTCGTTTTTCTGGATGGCGTAGAAAACACGAAATACAGTCCTAATGAAAACTACGCCCGAGAACAATTTGAACTTTTCACATTGGGTGAGGGAAATGGCTATACCCAAAACGATATAACCGAAGCTGCACGGGCCTTAACGGGATATAACGACTGGCCTCAAGAAAATGGCGAGATATATTTTAACCCTGAGACATTTGACGATGGAGTAAAAACCATTTTTGGACAAACCGGAAACTGGGGTTATGATGATGTTATTGACATTCTTTTCCAGGAGAGAGGTTCTGAAATTGCATTTTATATATGTGAAAAGCTTTACAAATTTTTTGTAAGTCCGGTTACGGACAACATTGGACAAACAATCATCCAAGAATTAGCGCAAACGCTAACTAATAATAATTTTGAGATGGTTCCGATGTTTAAAAAATTGTTCAAGAGCCAACATTTTTTTGATGAGCACTCAGTAGGAGTTGTGATTAAAAGCCCTTTTGATGTGGTTTTAAATTTTTTGAAAGAGACCGACTTTTATTACAATGATACCATACTCGATGCCTTAATTTATTACACAGGTCTAGTAGGACAAGAGATTTACGATCCTGTGGACGTAGCAGGTTGGCAACGTGATGAATCATGGATAAACGCCTCAACACTCACCGGACGCTGGGCATTAATAGATGAATTTATAGACTATCTGGACCAAAATGGTCATGACAGTATATTTGTCGCCCTGGCGAAAGCACTTACAAACAATAGCAAGGATCCATACTTTATTACCAAAACGCTTGTGGATCATTTTATGTGCAAAGAATTATATACAGTATCAGATTATGATATCGCAACAGACATCTTTAAATGGGATGTGCCAGAGAATTACTATGATCAGGGCATCTGGGATTTAGATTTCAATTCCGCTCCCTATCAAGTTTCAATTCTCTTGAAACATATTGCAAGAATGCCCGAATTTCAACTTAAATAAGCAGCCACATGTGTAAAAATCATACTATCCCCAAAAAAAATATTTCAAAAGACGAAAGGAGCATTCACGATAAAGAACACTCTACTTGGAGCAGACGCTCTTTTATTCAGGCATTGGGTTTGGCTGGTGCAGGTGGCATTATGCTTGGCCACGCTTCTGTTAGTGCTTCCAAACCATCACCACTTTCGGTAGCTTTGGCAGCAAGTGAAAACGAGAATATTCTGGTCATTATTCGTTTAAAAGGAGGAAATGATGGGCTCAACACTATAGTCCCAATTTATGACTATGCTACCTATGCCAATTTGCGTCCAAACATTCGCCATCAGCAAAACAATTTGATAAACTTGAATGCAGATTTTGCGATTCCCAACTATATGGGCGGACTGGAATCTGTTTGGGGCGATGGGAAGATGAAGGTAATCCATGGGGTTGGGTATCCACAACAAAACCTTTCCCATTTTCGTTCGGCAGCAATCTGGGCTTCTACAGATGATGTAAATGTGGAAAATACTGGTTGGTGGGGTCGTTATTTTGAAGACCTATATCCGGATTATTTGGTAAATCCACCAGAAATCCCACCTGCAGTACAAATAGGAAGTATTGGAGACCTTATTTTTGAAGGAAATGATAGTAACTATGCCTTTTCGGTTGCAAATACAGAACAATTGGCAAACGTGGCGCAAAATGGAGTTCAGCACGATGTAACCAATTTGCCGGATTGTGTTTACGGAGATAAACTCTTGTTTATGCGAGCCACAACAAACACTACTGTTAGGTACTCTTCTGTAATTAATAATGCCTATATGGCTTCAAACAACAGTTCTTCGTATAGTGATGAAAACCTTGCAAAACAGTTAGCCATCGTTGCAAGATTGATAAAAGGAAACCTAGGCACCAAAGTATATATGGTTACCTTGGATGGTTTTGATACACACGCCAACCAAACAGACGATCAGCGAGCATTGCTGGAGGATCTTTCAGATTCCATCAAAGATTTTTATGATGACCTTGCTGCTACAGGAATGGACGACAAAGTTTTGACCATGACCATTTCAGAATTTGGACGCAGGCCCTATGAAAATGGCTCTAACGGTACCGACCACGGAGCAGCCTCACCAGTTATGTTGTTTGGTTCAGGGCTTGACGGAAATGGTTTTGTGGGCACCCATCCAAACCTTACCGAATGGGACGCTGATGACAATCTTATACCAACAACCGACTTCCGGGACGTATATTCTACGGTTTTAACGGAGTGGTTCTGTTTGGACCCTTCAGTTGTAAGTTCTATTCTTCTTAACCAGAATTACCAAACTTTGGATATGGGAATCACTTGTCAAAATCTTTCGAGTACTAATTTTAATGACACTACACGCTTTGTGCATGTACCCATTTACCAAAACGACCGTACCTTTATTGAAATAAACATGCCCAATACTGCAAATGTTGATATCAGACTTTACGATATGATGGGAAGGGAAGTAGGTATGTTAGAAAATAAAATATTATATCCTGGAAAGTACAGTATAGATGTGAAGGAAAAAATCAGGACACGACTTTCCTACGGTCAGTATATTTACCGAATTTCAACTGGAGGACAATTTTATAGCAAATCCATACAGATTAGGTAGCATTTATTAAAACTATCTTATGAAAAGCTTCCCGAATTATCGGGAAGTTTTTTTATTTTATAATTTTCGCATAAAGGGTGATTCAAAATCATAAACAACAAAAGGAATGTAAATCAGGGGACTGGTTTCCGAGGATAAAATACCTATTTTTGTGCTTGCTAAATTAATTAGCGAAAGATTTAAAAGATAGACATGGAGCAAGACCCAAAACGTTATACCATTACTGCAGCTTTACCCTACACAAACGGTCCCGTTCATATTGGCCATTTGGCGGGAGTTTATGTGCCTGCGGATATTTATGCACGTTACCAACGGCTTCAAAATAAAGACGTTGCCTTTATCTGCGGAAGCGACGAGCACGGCGTTGCCATTACGTTGAAAGCGAAAAAGGAAGGTATTACGCCGCAGGAAGTGGTTGATAAATACCACGCAATTATCAAAAAAAGTTTTGCCGATTTCGGTATTTCGTTCGATAATTATTCGCGCACTTCGGCTGAAATCCACCATAAAACGGCTTCGGAATTTTTCAAAAAAATGTACGATGCGGGCCAATTTATAGAAGAAGTTACCGAGCAATTATTCGATGAGGAGACCAACCAGTTTTTGGCAGACCGTTTTGTTGTGGGAACGTGCCCAAAATGCGGCCACGAGGAAGCCTACGGCGACCAATGCGAAAACTGCGGAACCAGCCTGAACGCAACAGATTTGATAAATCCGCGAAGCGTAATTTCAGGCAATAAACCAGTTTTAAAAGAAACAAAACATTGGTTTTTGCCCTTGGATCGCTACGAAGATTTTTTAAGGGAATGGATTCTCGTTGACCATAAAAAAGATTGGAAAACCAACGTGCTCGGCCAGTGTAAAAGCTGGATTGACGATGGTTTGCGCCCGCGTGCCGTAACCCGAGATCTCGATTGGGGAATTCCGGTGCCTGTTCCGGGAGCTGAGGGAAAAGTACTGTATGTTTGGTTTGATGCACCCATCGGTTATATTTCTTCTACCAAGGAATGGGCTGAAAGGGAAGGCAAAAATTGGGAGGATTACTGGAAAAATGATTCAACTAAATTGCTTCATTTTATTGGGAAAGACAACATTGTTTTCCACTGCATTATTTTCCCTGCAATGCTGAAAGCGGAGGGAAGTTACATTCTTCCTGATAATGTTCCCGCAAATGAATTTTTGAACCTTGAAGGCAACAAAATATCGACCAGTAAAAACTGGGCGGTCTG
>JAGQYY010000087.1 GCA_020435825.1 Aequorivita sp. | reverse complement strand
TCCAAAGAAGAAGTTGGGATTGTAAACGGCTGCATGATATATGTATGCACTATAGTCGCCGCAACAACCGCAAAGAGTATGGAACTCACCCACTCTCCGGTTGAAGTTCGTGGTTTTAGACTTCTATCTTTTATATGTGCTACCTTTTGCGTGTAGTTAATGTAATATATATACAGTCCTAAAGTAACGAGTCCCAGAATGGTATCTGTCGTGGAATTTCTGCCGAAACTACGCAATGTTTCCACCCAAACCACTGGGAACATAATCAAATTAACGATTGGCACAAACAGTAAAATAGTCCACCACCACGGACGGTTTATGATTTTCATCAATACTATCGCGTTGTAAACCGGTACGGCTGCTTCCCAAGCTTTTCTACCTGCTATTTGGTATAACTTCCACGTTCCGGCAAAATGGATTACCTGAACCACTAAAAAAAATATAAACCAACCTGTCCAACTCATAATTTGTGAATTTGTGAATTCGGCCCTTCGACTGCGCTCAGGGTGCCATTCCTGTGAATTCGGGATTTGTTAATCTTCAATTCCCAATACATTTCTCATTGTAAAAATACCTTTTTTATCCTTTAAAAACTCTGCGGCCAAAATGGCACCCATAGCAAACCCTTCACGGCTGTGCGCTTCGTGTTTTAATGAAATGGTATCTATGGAAGAATTATAGGATACTGTATGCGTGCCCTTTACATCTTCTTCCCTTTTTGCCGTAATATTCAAACTGTTTTCTTCGGAAGTGTTTAGTTTCCAATCTTTTTTATCACTGTGTTTTAAAATTCCTTCCGCAATTGTGATTGCAGTACCACTGGGAGCGTCCTTTTTTTGAAGGTGGTGTATTTCTTCAACCGAAACATTGTATTCCTTCCACGGCGCCATCAACTTTGCAACATAATCATTTATACTAAAAAATAGGTTTACCCCAACGCTAAAGTTGGACGCATAGATGAAACTTCCGTTACGTTTTTCACATAACTTTACCATTTCATCATGTTTCTCCAACCAGCCCGTAGTACCACAAACAATGGGTATTCCAGCTTCCAATGCTCTTGAAATATTTTTAACTGCGGATTCTGGAGAAGAAAATTCAATAGCCGCATCGGCTTCATCAAAAAATCCTTTTTCAGAATCGCTCGTACTTTTGAAAACAATAGTATGTCCTTTTTCTAAAGCCAATTTTTCAATCGTCTTGCCCATTTTTCCGTATCCGAGAAGTGCTATTTTCATTAAAAATTTATTTAAAACGATAAGTCAATGACATACCATATTGTGGTCTAGCATTAAATTGGTTATAATCAAAATTGGGCTGAAGTGAAAGATCATCACTAACCTCATATTGCCTTAAATGTGCATCCACATTGGCATCTACCACATTCAGCAAATAAAAAGCTACGGTTACGATAAGGCTAATGCTTTTATTTTTTTGGGCAGATTTTTGGGCATTTATCAATCGGTCATCTGATATTCCTTGAAATTCGTCGTCGGTATAGCCAGCAAGTCTTCTTTTGTATGCATTTCGGAAACGGTCATAATCATCATCCTGCTGTTTGTAAAAATAAATTCCGGCAGCCATTCCTGCATATATAATAGGTATTTTCCAATATTTTTTATTGTAAACCTGTCCAAGTCCAGGTACTACCGCAGAATAAAAAGCAGCTTTAGCAGGAGCCAATGGATTGTATTCCTCTTTTGGCAAAAGCGAATCGGTTATCACAATTACCTTTTCGTCCTTTTTTACGGTAAGCGAATCTGAAGTCTGCGCAAACAACGATGAAGCGAAGACTAAAAAAAAAATATTTAGAAAATTATTTTTCACTTTTGATTAGCTTCAAAATGCGCTCGAAGTCTTCTTTATTTTTGAAAGGGACCACCAATTGTCCTTTTCCCGATTTAGAAACTTTTACTTCAACCGAAGTTTCAAAAAGATCTGTCAACTCCTTCTTTGCCTTTTTGGCAAAAGCAGGTGCGGTCACTTTTTTTGAGGTTTCTTTTTCATTGGGATTTTTAAAATTTCGCACCAAGGTCTCGGTGTCTCGCACGGAAAGGTTTTCGCTTAAAATCTTTTCATAAATATCCAATTGGTCGCTTAAATCATCAATGTTTATCAACGCACGGCCGTGACCCATACTGATGAAGCCATCACGCATTCCCGTTTGAATAATTGGATCTAGTTTTAACAAACGTAGATAATTCGCAATTGTAGAACGATTCTTTCCTACTCTATCACTAAGTTCTTCTTGGGTAACGTTTATTTCCTCAATCAAACGCTGGTATGAAAGTGCGATTTCAATCGGGTCCAAATCCTGTCTTTGGATGTTTTCAACCAAAGCCATTTCAAGCGATTCTTGATCGTTTGCAATGCGAATGTATGCTGGAATGGTTTCCAAACCAACCAATTTTGAAGCGCGAAAACGACGTTCGCCACTTACCAATTGGTATTTGTTAAAATCCAATTTACGAACCGTAATTGGCTGAATTACGCCCAATTCTTTAATAGATGAAGCCAATTCGCGAAGCGATTCTTCGTTAAAACTGGTTCGCGGTTGGAAAGGGTTTACTTCAATACTGCCCAATTCCAGCTCCACTATACTGCCCACAACCTTATCGGCATTTTTGTCCGCAACAGATTTTATATCGTTGGAAGGATCTTTCAACAATGCTGAAAGTCCGCGGCCCAAGGCTTGTTTTTTAGTCGCTTTCGCCATTTATTCTTTTTCGTTTTTCTGTATTAATTCGTGCGCCAAACTTAAATAGTTATCGGCTCCCTTGCTGGCGGCATCATAACTGATGATACTTTCGCCATAACTGGGCGCTTCACTTAAACGCACGTTTCTTTGGATGATTGTTTCAAAAACCATTTCGTCAAAGTGCTTCTTCACCTCATCCACAACTTGATTTGAAAGGCGCAAACGTTGGTCGTACATCGTCAATAGCAATCCTTCAATATCCAAATTTTCATTATGTATTTTCTGAACGCTTTTTATAGTATTTAAAAGTTTTCCCAAACCTTCCAAGGCAAAATATTCGCATTGAATAGGAATAATTACCGAATCTGCAGCTGTTAGGGCATTCAACGTAAGCAAACCCAACGATGGCGCACAATCTATGAGAACATAATCGTAATCTGCCTTTAGCCCTTCTATGGCTTTCTTCAGCATATATTCTCGGTTTTCCACATCAACCAATTCAATCTCGATAGCCACCAAATCTATATGGGAAGGTATTAAATCTAAATTTGGGGAATTTGTGGAAACAATAGCTTGCTTTGCCGTGGCACTATGTTCAAGTAATTGATAGGTTCCAACTTCAACACTTTCAACGTCAATACCTAAGCCTGAAGTGGCGTTGGCCTGCGGATCTGCATCTATGAGTAAAACCTTTTTCTCCAAAACGCCCAACGAGGCCGCTAAATTGACTGAGGTCGTGGTCTTGCCCACACCTCCTTTTTGGTTTGCAATTGCAATAATTTTACCCATTAATTTGCTTGAGATTTTAGCAGTTAAAAGTACGATTATTTATGTGGATAGAAAATCATTTTTGTTAACAGGAAGTCAACAGGATTTTAGATTTATAATTGTCGATTTCTGAACACTGAACACTGAACACTGAACACTGAACACTGAACACTGAATACTGAATACTGAATACTGAAATTAAGATTTTTTCTTTTCGCGAATCATTGCTTCAAGCATATCCCACATTTGCTGGGGAACCTCTTCCAAAAGATTCATCTGTCCAGCACCTTTTAGCCATTCGCCGCCGTCAATTACTACAACTTCGCCGTTTATGTAGGCTGAAAAGTCTGAAACGAGATAAGCGGCAAGGTTTGCCAATTCTTGATGTTCGCCAACACGTTTGACGGGAACTTTTTTTGCGGGATCGAATTTTTCCTTTAAATCGCCCGGAAGCAATCTGTCCCAAGCTCCTTTTGTTGGGAACGGCCCTGGAGCGATTGCATTAAAACGGATACCGTATTTTGCCCATTCCACCGCCAAAGAGCGCGTCATTGCCAATACACCTGCTTTTGCCGTTGCGCTGGGCACAACATAAGCGGAACCTGTGAAGGCATAGGTTGTAACAATATTCAAAACGGTTTTATTGGTTTCCTTTTTGTCTATCCAATGTTTTCCAAAGGCTAGCGTGCAGTTTTTTGTTCCCTTTAAAACAATGTCGATTATAGTATCAAAAGCATTTGCGGAAAGTCTTTCGGTCGGTGAAATAAAATTCCCAGCGGCGTTATTCAAAAGAACATCAACTTTGCCGTATTCCTTTACCGAAGCTGCGACCATTGCCTCCACTTCATTATAATTACGAACATCACACTGCACGGGCAATACTTTTCCGCCTGTTGCGGATTCCAATTCTTCCTTTACGGTTTGAAGTTTTTCAAAATTTCTTGAAGTAATTACCACATTGGCGCCAAGTTCCAAAAAATAGGTTGTCATCGCTTTACCCAGACCGCTTCCGCCACCGGTTACCACTATTGTTTTTCCTTTTAGCGCGCCATCGCGAAGCATTTTTGAAGTGTAATCCATTTTCTGTTTTTAAAGAATGTTGTTCACAAAGATACGCACTGAATTGCGTATTTACACACTAAATTAACTATTCCGATTTCCACAACAATTTTTGTGCAGTGCCGTGATCGCCCAATTGATATACGCTTAAGGAAGCAGCTTTAAATTGAATTGGTTTGAAAACATTTTCCGCCAAACTGTCCAAAAGTTTTGTTTGTGCTACACCAAGACTAATGTGAGGTTCATAATTATCATAACTGTGTTTTTCTACAAACTCTGGAACGTAAGTTATTGTAGATTCACTAATGGAACTGCCGTCTGGGTTTTGTATAAAGGAAACTTGCGAGCCGTTTTTCACGGTATAAGGTTGTATGAGTTCAATGATTTTTTCGTGAAGTTTCAATAAAAAATCGCTCTTTTCAACAGCAATCATTGAAAAACTTTCCTCTTCATCTTTGTAATAAAAAAGACTTTCCGCCATTAAAGAGTCATTTTTAATTGTTTTGAAAAGTCCTTTCAGGGCGATATTCACCTTTGGCAGATTTTCTTCTTTTATAAAACACTGAAGAAGTGTAATATGTGGCTTGTGGTTTTCATCCAGCTTTATGGTTTCGGGATTGTTTTGATTTATAAGCGCATTCAGCTGAATTGATTGTGCATACATTTCTTCTGAAGGAATTAAGAGCACATCTATTGCGATACTATTTGTCTTCTTTGGAACACACGAAAAAAATCCCAAGCCCAAAGCAAGCATCAATGCATATTTCTTCATAAATAATACGTACTACTCCACTATCATCTTTATGGTTTGCGTAAAAATTCCATTATCCACTTTCAACAAATAAATTCCGCTTGCAAGATTTTGATTCCAGTTAATTTCTCCTTGCGGTGCAACCCAAGTTTGTTCCATCAGTTTCTGGCCTGTAATACTAAAAACAGAAGTAGTTACTTTATTACTCGAAGATGTATAAGGAATTTGAAGTTTAATACTATTATGAACTGGATTCTGGGAAAGAATAAATTGATTATCCAATCCGTTTTCTGAAATTCCGATTATTCCATTTCTTATTTCATCCAAAGCAAACTGTGCACTGGCAGCAGTTACGGTTACATGGGGTTCATTTTCGTTGGGAATATAAAAATTCACAAAAGGTGAATCGGCCAAATTAGGAGTAGTAAACCAATCTGGATTATCGATAGCCAAAGAACTCATTGTTGGGATGAAAGAATACAGATCTTGCTGAAGTGCATTTATAAAATCAATCAGCACTTGGTTTCCGCCCCCATCGCCAAGCGCATCGCTGATGCTGCCTGTTCCTCCCGGAGCACTGTCCACGCCTGCTGTATTGTTTGGCGACTGTGCGGTTGTTTGATATGTATTTATAGGAAAACCAAAAAAGTTTACGGTAACATCAGTAACCGTATTAGACTGACTTGCAGCTGGGGTAAATTTTAATGCTACATCTACATTGGTCACTGCGTCAATTTCAAGATTGGTATCAATAATAGTTATTCCGGGGCTGCCTGTGGTTGTTCCGTTTCCTGCGCCGTTTACCATTGTTACGTTTCTAACATTTGTAGGGAAACCCAAAGCGTCCAACTCTGCCTGAAATTCATTTCTGAAACCTGGGGCACCCAAAGGCAATACTTTTGCCGGGTCTTGTTCATAATCGGAACCCGCAAGTAAGTGTCCCAATAAATGGTCTGTAAGCATTTCCTTAGCTGCAGGAGAGTTCAGCAATTGGTCAACAACTTGTTGGGCGGTGGCATCGCCTACTTGGATTGCGAAATAGTTTATTAGGTATTGAAGACTGATGGGAATATTTGCTCCACGGTGTGGCGCATCAAATGAAATGTAAAGACGCGTTTCAGCATCTAGGCTGTTGTCTTCCATATATGAAAGGGCATAGCGAGCAATCAGCCCTCCCATACTTGGTCCCAAGACCACCAATTCTTCATTGCCTACTTTGTCAGCGTTTAGTTGTTGTATCATTGCTATCAAAACCATAGCGTTTCGCTGAATGTAATCTGCGCCGCCATCTATGTTTTTTCCGCCCGTATTGTAAAGTGGGGCGTTGAGGATTACTATATCAAAACCTTCATCACGAAGGATGTCTGCCATGTTTTGCCCTCCAAAGCTGAGGCTGGCATATAGGCCAGGGATGTCGCGGGAGTCACCTGGATCGAAACCATCAAGAACGATAATAGGTTTGTCTAATACGCCATCTACGTTGTCTAAAAATATTTCATACTCACCCTGACCGAAATAGGCTTGGGTTTCTTCATATCCTTGATAGGCTATGCTAGCGGTAATGGTTTCAACCGCTTGGCTTTCGGGGTATATGGCATTTTCAGGAATGTTCTGAAAGCGGATTTGGGCGAAGGTTAGTTGGGTTGAGAAGATTAAAAGAAATATGTAAAACTTTTTCATTGGGTGTTCTTTTTGTTTTGCTTTGGAAAGGTAGTAAAAATTTGGTTATGGGTTATAGGTTATCTGTTGTGCGTTTGTGCGTTTGTGCGTTTGTGAGTGGACACGAGCGGGACGTTCGCGGTAGCGAGGGTTTGTGAATGGGTGTGCTTGTGAATCATGATTGGGACACCACTTAAAAAGATAACGTAATTTTATGATGTTATATTATTATGAAGGTTAATTATCGAAATAATTGATTGGCTTGTCGATTGTAAGTTATTTTTTGTACATTTAAATTCCTCCCAAGTTTACATTTGATTATTAAGCAAAAAAGTGGTAGGGTAATCCGGTTCAACAATAATATTTTCAATGCAAATGTTACCATTACCCAGAAAGACTCTACTGAGATTACAGACCCCCAACTAATACCAAACTTAGATAATGGACTTTATAAAATAGAGACAAATTATGGCAACGGAGTGGACGAGGAAACGGTAATCTATAAATCAGGCAACTGAGGCCCATAAGCATGGGACGGCCTTGTTCCCTACTATGGGGCCGTCTTTTTTATATTGATAAAATGGAAAAATATTTATATCTAATCGCTATTGTTTTTTGTAGTCTTCAAAGTGTGGCACAATTTGGACCGCAGCGAATTATTTCTACGGAAGCCGATGGCTCGCGAATTATTTGTGCCGCAGACGTGGATGGAGATAACTATATAGACATACTTTCAGCGAATAAATTCGCCGAAAACCTTACTTGGTATAAAAACTTGGATGGGCTCGGAAATTTTGGCGGACAAAACATAATTGCCGAGCTGGGCGATGCGATCCATGTGCACGCTGCCGACCTTGACGGTGATGGCGATATGGATGTTTTGGCCGTTTCCTATTATTTTGATATGGTAGTCTGGTATGAAAATCTTGATGGTCAAGGTAATTTTAGTAACCAGAAAATTATAAGTACACAGGGCGATGGCGCATTTTCGGTATTGGCGGCAGATATAGATGGCGATGGTGATTTGGACGTACTATCTGGCTCTGACAATACCGGAATTGCTTGGTATGAAAATATAGATGGTAATGGAAACTTTGGTCCCACAAGAGTTATCAATGCTTTCGCCCCCAATGCCCGCTCTATTGCAACTGCTGATATTGATGGTGATGGTGATATGGATGTAGTTGGTTCAACATCTGGATCTGTT
>JAGQYY010000086.1 GCA_020435825.1 Aequorivita sp. | reverse complement strand
TTTGTAATTTCGCAATCAACAAAAAATACAACTATGGCTTTTGACATTGATATGATTAAAAAGGTTTACGCCCAAATGGCAGAACGTGTTGATAAAGCACGTGAGATCACGGGAAAACCACTTACACTTTCTGAAAAAATATTATACTCACACCTTTGGGACGGGAGCCCAGATAAAGCATTCCAGCGCGGAAAGGATTATGTGGATTTTGCTCCAGATAGAATTGCGTGCCAAGATGCAACTGCACAAATGGCCCTTTTGCAATTTATGCAAGCTGGAAAGAAAACAGTTGCAGTGCCAACCACCGTACATTGTGATCACTTAATACAAGCCAAACAGGGTGCTGTTCAAGATTTGAAGCGTGCAAATGAAACAAGCAACGAAGTTTTTGACTTCCTTGAATCTGTTTCAAATAAATACGGAATCGGCTTTTGGAAACCGGGTGCTGGAATTATTCACCAAGTAGTTCTAGAGAATTATGCTTTCCCTGGAGGAATGATGATTGGCACAGATAGCCACACAGTAAATGCCGGTGGATTGGGGATGGTTGCCATTGGCGTTGGCGGAGCAGATGCTGTTGATGTAATGGCGGGAATGGCCTGGGAATTGAAATTTCCAAAATTGATCGGTGTTAAATTAACTGGCGAACTTAATGGCTGGACCGCTTCAAAAGATGTTATTTTGAAAGTAGCTGGAATATTGACCGTAAAAGGTGGAACAGGAGCTATTGTAGAATATTTTGGCCCAGGAGCAAAAAATCTTTCCTGCACCGGAAAAGGAACCATTTGTAATATGGGTGCCGAAATTGGTGCAACCACTTCAACCTTTGGTTATGACGATGCTATGGAACGTTTTCTTCGCGCAACAGACCGTGCAGATATTGCTGATGAAGCAAACAAAATTAGAGAGTACTTAACTGGAGATGATGAAGTTTATGCAAATCCTGAAAAATATTTCGATCAGGTAATTGAAATAGATCTTTCTACTTTGCGCCCACATTTAAATGGACCTTTTACTCCAGATTTGGCAACTCCTGTTGGTCAATTGGGTGAAAAAGCAAAGAAAAACGATTGGCCAATAAAAGTAGATTGGGGGCTAATAGGTTCTTGTACAAACTCTTCCTATGAAGATTTGTCTAGAGCAGCTTCTATCGCGCAACAAGCAGTTGATAAAAAATTAAAACCAAAAAGTGATTTTGGAATAAACCCCGGGTCAGAGCAGATTCGTTTTACTGCTGAACGTGACGGTTTGTTGGATGTTTTCGAAAAACTTGGCGCTACAATATTCACAAATGCTTGTGGGCCTTGTATTGGGCAGTGGGACCGAAGCGATAGAAAGGGTGATGAAAAGAATACTATAGTACATTCTTTCAACAGAAACTTTTCTAAACGTGCCGATGGAAACCCAAATACCCATGCTTTTGTGGGTTCTCCAGAAATGGTTGCTGCAATCGCAATCTCAGGACGTTTAGATTTTGACCCAATGAACGATACTATATTAAATGAGGACGGTCAAGAAGTAAAATTAGACGTGCCTGTTGGTTTGGAACTACCTCCAAAAGGGTTTGAAGTGGATGAAAACGGTTATTTAGCTCCAAAAGAAGACGGAAGCTCGGTAGAAGTTAAAGTTGCAAAAGACAGTGAGCGCCTTCAGCTTTTAGATCCTTTTGTGCCAATAAAAGATTCTGAATTACTGGGCGTAAAATTATTGATAAAAGCTTTTGGGAAATGTACCACAGACCATATTTCTATGGCTGGACCTTGGTTGCGCTATCGTGGACATTTGGATAACATTGCTAATAATACTTTGATTGGCGCCGTAAATGCTTTTAATAAAAAGACAAATTTTGTAAAAAACCAACTTACTGGTGAATATGGCGGTGTGCCAAATGTGCAACGCGAATACAAAGCCAAAGGAATAAAAACCATTGTTGTGGGCGACCATAACTATGGCGAAGGCTCTTCTCGTGAGCATGCAGCTATGCAGCCAAGATTTTTGGGAGTTGCTGCAGTTTTAGTGAAATCATTTGCACGAATTCACGAAACTAACTTAAAGAAGCAGGGAATGTTGGCACTTACTTTTGCCAACGAAGCAGATTACGATTTGATCCAAGAAGATGATACTTTCAACTTTGTGGATATTGCAGATTTCTCTGAAAACAAACCGTTAACTCTTGAAATTGTCCATAAAGATGGCAGCAAAGATACCATCAAAGTGAACCACACCTATAACGATGCACAAATAAAATGGTACCGAGAAGGTTCAGCTTTGAATTTGATTAAGAAGCAAAACGCTTAAATTATTTATTTAACTAAACCTGATAGGTTTCAAAGCCTGTCAGGTTTTTTTATATCCAAAAAAATTATGGAATTCTTGAAGAAAAACTGGAGCAACATTTTATTTTTTGGATTTTTGGCATTACTTATTTTTCCAAAGACCCGAATGCCAATCCAGGTCTTCGTGCAAAGAATATTTGCATTTTCACCTTCGGAAAAAAATGAAAAAGAGCGAGAAACACTTCAAGATTATAACTGGAATTTGCAAAAAATAAATTCAGAAGAAATAAATTTTTTACAATCAAAAGGTAAAGTATCTATTGTAAACTTTTGGGCTACTTGGTGCCCGCCCTGCGTTGCGGAGATGCCTTCTTTCCAAAAATTATATGATGTGTATGGCGAAAAGGTAGATTTCTATTTTGTCACTTCAGAAAAACCAGAAAAGATTATAAGTTTTATGGCAAAAAATGGTTATGCCTTGCCCATCTATCTTCAATCTTATGGAGCGCCAAAAAAGTTACAATCCCAAGCTTTGCCCACCACGTATGTAATTTCAAAAACAGGGGAAATTGTTGTTGATGAAGAAGGGGCCGCAGATTGGAACAGCAAAAAAATGCACGCGTTGCTGGAGCAACTGCTCAGTAAATAGTCTGATGAAAATTAACCCGGATAATAATTTTCCTTTATTGACTTCATTTCTTTTTTCCCTTCCGCAATAGCAGTAATTTCATTCCACAATTTTGGCGTTATTAAAGATTTTAAAGGTTGTTCTACTTTAATAATATTTGGAAATCTTTTAATTAGTTTTTTGTCCCAAACTTCAGAATGATTTAAAAGATCATCTGGATATACAGTTTTGCGTCTTGTACCCTCGTCTATACCTTTAAAAGGTTCGGAAACATTTAAATAACCATAATCGTCAGTAAGTTCTTCCCCTGGTTGAATGTCCCGGATTGCAATTTCAAAATCATAGGCAGTAGATATGCAGTTACTTTTAAAACTGTGGTTTACATATCTGCCATAATCCCAACAGAGAATGAAATTACCTTTATTGTTTCTATAGCAATAGGTTTCTAAAATATTTTGGTATAGCGGGTTCATTCTCTTTAACTTGGAAGGAGTAAATTCGCGATCCAAATCATCTAAAGCCCACGTTATTGTCCCAGCGGGTATAAATTCTGTGGCAACAACACCGTATCCAATTTCCTTGCTTATAAATTTTAGTTCAGTTTTAGGATGTATCATAAACAATTGTGATTTTTAGGATTAAATGTAATGCAAAAATCTCAATTGTTTTACATTTTCAAACCTATTGCATATGAATTTTTATAGCTGTTAATTTGCCGAATTTTTCAGTAAATAATTTCAAATTTCGAATGATTTGGAAGGATTTTCCTCTCTGAATTTTTCCATCAAAACAAAAACGGTCAGGAGCATACTTAATGCATAAATGCTATCTTCAATTGGTACAGTTCCTATTTTTATTCCGAGGTTTTCTGCATCGTTGTACCAAACCACTTGTTCGTGAATCCAGCTTCCGGTTAGAAATCCGTTCACAATAAAAAAGGGAACCAAAAGAATGAGGAATACTGGAAAGAAAATGTTTAAAGCTTCACGTTTGTAATTATATACCAATGCGAGCAATACTATTGCGTACCCAAAATTTACCGCTGTATAACACAGGTCGTAAAAGTACAGTAAAGTGGCAATTAAGATAGTTTGGAGTGAAAAATAAAAAATTTCCGTGGTTCTGTTTGAAAATGAAAACTTTGGAAGTAAATCCTTAAAAGCATATATTGTAAAAAGACAAGCGTATGGGATGCATATAAAAAAGAGCCATTCTTCTATTGGAAGGTTTCCTAACTTTACGCCGGAAAGATATTTTTTGTTAAAACCCCAATAACCCTTTTGTGTGAAAATAATATCCCACGGAATAAAAAAGGCCATCATTATAAATGTGGCTGGAAAGAAGTATTTCCAAAGTTTATAAAATTTTAATTTTGGATGAAAACTAAAAAGAAATGGGATGCTTAGCGAGGCAAAGTCCAGCAAAAAATACAGATGCCACATAATTTATTTTTTAAAATATTTCAATGGCGGAAACAGCATTCCAAAGCATTCTCCCTTATCTTTTCCTAAATTTTTGTGATGTATTTTGTGGGCTCTTCTGATTCCACGTGTGTACCAATTATTGGCATTTCTGAACATTTTGAAACGCTGATGGATAAAAATGTCGTGTACAAAAAAATAGGCTAGTCCATAGGCGAAAATTCCTAAACCAATGGGGAGTCCGGCCCAAAAGCCATAATAGCTCCAACCCACAAAACAACTAATGCTCACCAAAGCATAGAAAAGGAAAAAGTAATCGTTGCGTTCCCACCAGCTTCCATGATCTTTATGGTGATGGTCTTTGTGCAATTTCCACAGAAAGCCGTGCATAATATATTTATGGGTAAACCACGCCATAAACTCCATAAAGCAAAATGTTGTAATGAAAATCAATATCCAAAAAACCATTGCCATTATTACTTTTTAATTTGTAGTTCGGGGATTGTTGATTAGAATTTTGGGAAACAATTCCCTGAAAATTATTTAACCAAATTTAATTGATATTTTACGTAGCTATGCGTTAAAAGGCCAATTTTTTCAATATTTGGAACACGTATGCGTGCATTTTTAATTTCGGTGGCAGGGGTTTGCTGAAGTTTTTTCAGTAAGCGTCTATAATATCTGTAAGCCACAAAAGCACCGAGTTTTGAATCGTGGGGTAACTGTAAGATACCTTGGTATCCAAGGTTAAAGTTCACCTCTATTTCTTCAATTATTTTTGCCTTCGATATTTCATCCAGAGCATCTAAATTTGTGTTTGGAAAATAAGTTCGGCTTAAATTTTCAAAATCTTCTTTCAGATCTCTAAGAAAATTCACTTTTTGAAAGGCAGAGCCCAAATTCATGGCTGGCTCTTTTAATTGCTCATATTTTTCAGTATTCCCTTTAACAAATACTTTTAGGCACATTAGCCCCACAACATCTGCAGACCCGTAAATATAGTCGTTTAATTCTTGAGCTGTATAATATGTACTTTTTGTTAGGTCTAACCGCATGCTATCCATAAAAGCATTAATTAACTCTCTATCAATATTATATTTATAAACTGTCTTTTGAAATGAATTTAAAATAGGGTTAAGGCTTATTCGATCCATTAAAGCTTCATCTAAGGCATTTTCAAAGCGGTTAAAAAGAATTTCCTTTTTGTAATCGTGAAATGAATCTACAATTTCATCTGCAAGGCGGACGAAGCCATAAATATTATATATATCCTGACGGATTACAGGGCCTAACATTTGAGTGGCCAATGAAAAGGATGTGCTGTAAGTTTTAGTAACTTTTTTGCTACAAGATTCAGATAGTATGTCAAAAAGTTCTTTCAATTTTTTTGTTCTTTTTCAATTAAACCAGCTACTAATTTTCCTGAAATTAATGCGGGAGGTACTCCAGGGCCAGGAACGGTTAACTGCCCCGTAAAAAATAGATTTTTCACTTTCCCACTTTTCAACTTTGGCCTTAAAAATGCCGTTTGCAATAGTGTGTTTGCCAGTCCGTATGCGTTTCCTTTATAACTGTTATAATCGGAAACGAAATCATTTATACAGAAAGACTCTTTAAATATAACGTAATTTCTAACCTCTTGGTTGGTTATTTCTTCAAACCGATCCATTATTTTTTCAAAATATTCTTCTCTTATTTCAGGAATATCATCTAGTCCAGGAGCCAAGGGAATTAAAAAAATACCCGCTTCCTTATCTTCTGGGGAAACACTTGCATCTGTTTTGGAAGGAAAACTGGCATAAAAAAGTGGTTCTTCTGGCCATTGAGCTGTGTCATATATCTGTTGGGAATGTTTTTCAAAATCAACATCAAAAAACAAAGTGTGGTGGTTCACGTTCTCGATTTTCTTATTGAAACCTACATAAAAAAGTAGGGCAGAAGGAGCAAGGGTTTTCTTTTGCCAATAATTTTCAGAATATTGTCTAAATTTTTTATCTAGAAGCGTCTCTGTGTGATGATAATCAGCACCGCTTAAAACAAGATCAGTTTCAACCCTTTCTCCATTTACAATTAAACAAGTAGCTTTTCCATTTTCAACAGTTATCTTTTCAACATTTTGTTCCGTTTTTATGGTAACACCAAGATTTTCAGCAAGAATTTTTATAGACTGAACTACCGAATACATTCCATTTTTGGGATGAAATGTTCCAAGTCCAAAATCTGCATAGTTCATAAAGTTATAAAAAGCAGGTGTTTTGGATGGCTTTGCGCCTAAAAACAAAACAGGAAACTCTAAAATTGAAACAAGCTTTGGGTTTTTAAATTCTTTCCGGACCTCTTTACCAACGGTGCTGAAATACTGTCCAATTTTGCGCAATGTTGTAACCGTGACAAGTTCCAAGGGTGAAACCCCTGGACGATATACCAAATCTTTAATGGCAATGTTATAATTGTCCATTGCCGATGCCATAAACTTTTTAAGCTTTGCGGAACTTCCAGGTTCCTCTTTTTCAAAAGCTTCGCTAATTTTTTCTAGTGTGTCTTCAATAGTTATATAGTCATCGATTCCAAAATACACAATGTAAGCAGGATTCAATTTTTCTAATTCATAAAAATCTGAAGGGACTTTTCCAAAATCTGAGAAAAATCGTTCAAAAACATCTGGCATCCAATACCAAGTTGGGCCCATATCAAACGTGAAACCGTCTTTTTTAAGTTGACGCGCACGCCCGCCAATGGTCTTGTTTTTTTCGTATATGGTTACATTATATCCCGCTTGCGCTAGATAACACGAGGCGGCAAGCGATGAAATACCAGAACCAATAATAGTAATTTTTTTCATATTGTTTAACAAATTTACAATTTAATTAAACAAAAAAGAAATTGAATATAAATTTTGGATTTTATTTAATAATACCTGGACCTTTTGAAGATGGATAATTCACTAAAAAAGAAACGAAAATCAATCTTTTTTAAGACTTTCTATGTGATTGGTAAATTGTTTAAGGTCTTTAAAATGTGTAATATTTTTTGCTTTTTTTATATTTTTCTCGGCTTTGCGACCTAAGACCCAGAGTTCGCTAGGGCTTTTGGCATAGATCTCATTTTGAAAATCATTGAGATAACTTTCAAGATTGTCGTTTTCTGGAAGTACTGTGAAATAAGTTACAAAAATAACTTTCGTTTTGGTCTTAAGTAAATGTTTCAAGCTTTCCAAAGGTACATTTGCCCCTAAGAATACTGTTTTAAAACCTGCCGAAACAAGTTCGTAATTTGCATATAGCAAACCAATTTCGTGAATTTCATTGTAGGGAAGATAAAGCGTAAATAAGGGAGTGTCATTTTTGAAAGCACTTTTTTTATTTTTGGCCGAATGTTCGATTATGGAATGCTTTATTTTTTCTGAAATAAAATGCTCATGACTTGGGTCTATAGTTCCAGAATGCCAGAGAATACCCATTTCATTTAGCAATGGCACAAATATTTCTGAAAAAACTTCGCGAAAGGATTTTTTTTCTAATATTTTTTCAAGCGTAGTGTCAAACAACTCCCCATCAAATTCAAACATTGCAGCTTTAAAAACATTACCCAAATATTCAGAATCGAATCCATTAATATTTTTTTTAATTAGCTCTTGAATTTGAGTTGAATCTAAGCTTGCAATTTTTGAAATCTTATGACCTGCATTATAGAGATATGCAACATTCAATAACTTTTTAAGGTTTTCAATATCGTACTTTCTAATGTTTGTATCTGTGCGCTCCGGTTCTAGAAGATTATAACGTTTCTCCCAAATCCTTAAGGTATGGGCTTTTACATTTGAAAGATTTTCTAGGTCCTTAATGCCAAATTGAGTTTTGACCATTGAAGATTGGTTTAATTTTTAAATGTGAAAGTAAAAAAAAGAAGTGAGATTGTTTAGAAAAGGATTAGAAACTCTAAACAGATAAAACATTTAGGTTTTATGATGAAAACTTAAATTTGAACGACCTAACATTCTGAAAAAGTACCCGGGATGGGACTTGAACCCACACGCCCTAAGGACACATGGCCCTCAACCATGCCTGTCTACCAATTCCAGCACCAGCGCATAAGCAGGCAGTATTATAATCGGCTTACTTAACTTGTCAAGAACTTAAATCACAGGAGAAATGTCATGACCCGGATCGTTGTAGATGCAATGGGAAGCGATACCCACC
>JAGQYY010000085.1 GCA_020435825.1 Aequorivita sp. | reverse complement strand
ATGGAAGTTTGGCAAATGTTTGTTTTAGGGTTTCTGTTTTTGATTTTGACAATTTTTTGTCTGGTAAAATCGATTCAATCTTTCAGAAGAAAGAAAAAGCTTGTAACCAAAATAGTCTTTGTAATGATGACCTTGTTTTTTGGGTTTTTGGCATTTTGTTTCCTTTTTGCCGCAGTCCTGCTAGATGTTTTTTCTACGCTCATTTTAGAAATGCTTGGAGGGATTTTTAAAGCGGATTACTGGAACGGAAATTAGAAATTTGATAAAATCACAACTATGCAAATAAATCCAATTTTAAAAGACAAACTACTGATTGATGTGAGTTGCGGTTTGTATGTGCTTTATCTTGCACCGCTTGTAAAAAATATTGTAGAGCAAACCGTTTATGGCTGGGGCAATGCAGAAGGAGCAAGCATTTTAGCTTTAATTTTACTTCTTTTCAATGTGTTAGAAATTTTTGCAGTTTCGCCATTTATCAGCAAAACCCTGAACGAAATAACAGACAAAAAGAAACTGTTTTCAAAGCAAATTTCTTTGATTTTGCTAATCGTTCTGCACGCTGCCGTAACATTGATTGCTGTAATTTTTGCTTTTCAGTTACTCGGTTATACTTTTGAAACACAAGCTTTATTTTTAAGTATTGTTATCGTTTTTATTTTGATAAAAGAAGTCCTGCTGTTGCGCAATTGTTTATCCAAAACGCCCAAAATCCTTTTCAGTCCTACTTTTAGCAAATGGGTCATTGCAATGTATTCCTGTTTGATTTTCACTATTTTTCTAGATGCCAATCAAAATAATCCTTCATCAAATATGTATATGATGTTGTTAAACCTAATAGCAATGGGGATATTTTTTGCGTTTTTTTATTATCCTTTGCGAATACCTTTTACATTTTATTCGGTTGTTCATAAAGCAAGTTCTTATGACAAACTCATAGGTTTTGTTTCCTTTTTAATGGCATTTCTTCCATTTGCGTTAAGAAAGTTGTAGTAAGCGTTTAGAAAAAACCTCCTCTAAAACAAAATCAAAAATTCACTCTAAAGGGTTAAAATAAAAAGCAATATCCAGATTAATTTTACCAAAACAATTAAAAATAATATTATGAAAATCAAAGCAATACTTTTAGTGTTTATCGTATCATTGTCTATAAGTGCTATGGCACAAAATACGAAAACAACGGAAACAAATGAAAAAACAGAGCGTTCAGAAAAATCTATAGAGGATAAAGAAACGTCAAAAAATGATGAAAATTCTAATAAAACAAATAAAGAAAAGTCACGTGAAAGCTGGAAAATAACTGATACTAAAAATCCATTTGATCGTCCAACTACTAATAAATTTATAACAGAAATAGAGGATGCTGGAACAGTTACTTTAAAAAATGGTGTTGAGATTATTAAACCTGTTACTGGTTATCAGTTAAATCAAATAAACCTCCCAAATAAATCTATTGCCCACTATTTTTTAGCTCCCGATGAATTTAAACCATCAAAGGATGCGAAACAGCTTGTTCAAGTGAAAAAAACCAAGGATTATATTATTTATACATGGTGTCCTTGCAAAACGAAAACCGAAAAATGTCCTTGTGAAAAGAAAAAGGTTGTGAAAATTATAGCAAATGACAAACGTTGATATAGAAAATAGTCAGTTCTCCACTTTTCATTCTGAGAATGGTGTTTTTCAATTTTGCATTGCTTCCCGTCCTATCTTTCTTTAGGATTTTGGAATAATATTCCTCCATACCCAAAAGGATTTTGTCGAGTTTGTCCATAGCCTCATGGGCTTCTCGGCTTTTTCCAAAATCCTGCCGTACTTCAAATTCCAATTTGTAGCCAAAATATACAATTGGGTACTGAATGTAGCCTATTTACCGTTTACGGTAATTCAGCACATAATCGTTATCTTTCCATTTTTATTCGGATTCTTCCTTTTAAAGTAGGACAATACCTTAAACATTGTTTTTTTGTCGTTTCCACCCCCACAATTCTTAGTGATTCAATTAAATCTATGTGAGCTACGGAACAATATAAAAATTTATGTAATAAACTGTAAAACAACCTTTTAAAAGTCTGATAACCTTTCCAAATATTGCCTTGAGCACCAATAAAAGTGTAGAATTTGTTGCTTTCCAAGATGGGGAATTGGTAAAATATAAAACATTTCTTTTTCGCCATCGGTTGTTGCTGGAAATATGCTGGAATATTCGCCCATTAAAAAACTGCAATTGGGATTTCTTTCAGAATTTGTAGGCGAGCAGTATATGGAAACATTGAAAGCGAGGCTTCAAAATTGGACAGCTATTTCATCATTGACTTGAATATCGTTTACACTTTGGACAATCTGCCTTGGATAAAGGAAGTAGTCTTTTCGGTCCTGGCAAACAATATTTTCAATGTAAAATATATTTCCAACGGTTATTTTATACTTATGATGATGATTTCAGCAATCCCGGAACCGTTATTACCGTTGAAGGTGCAGGTTATTATCCACAGGCTACGATTAATTTCTTTGTTGGGGGCAACGGTTAGGTTTAAAAAAAATTAATTGCTGATTACAATATTATTGCCATTGCGCTCGGCGCGATATGACTGCATCGGATATTTACCGTCAGGGTCGGTAGTATGTCTTCCAAAGTTTATAAGATTATACTCATTTTCATCATTCTGGCAGGGACAACTTGCAACAGGGCCATTAATTTCCATTCGAGAACAATTACTGGGCGCGTGGTTTGGATCAGTTAAATCATAAGCAAAATACTGTGTCTCACTTACGCAAATTACCACAATGCCTTTAATGCCTTGTGAAGTGATTACAGATCCCCCCGGAAATTTTAATTGATTGTATTCAGGAAGGTTTAAATTTAAATTCAAACTTACTACAGGATCTGTTAGATAAGGATTACGGTCTTGCTTATCGTTGTTTTTTGAACATGACAAGGTTATAAAAACCATTAATAGGGAGAGTATATTATTTTTAATCAAAACAATTAAATTTTAGGTCAAAATTACAACAAATTACGCAACAAGTAAATTTTTAGTATATTTGTTAAACACAATCCCGTCACCGTATGGGATTTTTCAATTTATTAAAAGTGAGTCCCGCCACGAGTCGGGATTTTGTTATATTAAAGAATACGTATGTTCTACATACACAAACGATGAAGTTATGAGTAAAGTATCTTATTACACTGCCGAAGGATTAAAAAAATTGAGGGATGAAGTGGACCAACTGCGCGATGTGGAACGTCCAAAAGCCTCTAATGCAATTGCCGAAGCCCGCGACAAAGGCGACTTGAGCGAAAATGCTGAATATGATGCCGCCAAAGAAGCACAAGGAATGCTCGAAATGCGAATTGCAAAACTGGAAGAAGTTCTTGCAAATGCACGTTTGATAGATGAATCGCAATTGGATTTGAGCAAGGTTTTGGTGCATTCAACCGTGAAAATTAAAAATCAAAACAATGGAATGGAAATGACCTACAAATTGGTTGCGCAAAGTGAAGCTGACCTTAAAACGGGAAAAATTTCTGTAGATTCTCCTATCGGAAAAGGATTACTTGGAAAAGAAAAGGGAGAAGTTGCCGAAATACAAGTTCCTAACGGAGTGCTTAAATTCGAAATATTGGAAATTTCAAGAAACTAGTTATGGCATCAATTTTCACACAAATAATCGAAGGTGAAATTCCTTGCTATAAAGTTACCGAGGACGACAATTTTATTGCTTTTTTGGATATAAATCCAAATGCAAAAGGTCATACATTATGCGTTCCAAAGGAAGAAGTGGACAAGATTTTTGATATGGGCGAGCACATGTATCTGCAACTCATGCAATTTTCCAGAAGAGTCGCAAAAGCTTTGGAAAAAACGGTTCCCTGCAAACGTGTGGGAATGGCTGTGGTAGGGCTGGAAGTACCTCATGTACACGTGCATCTTATTCCGTTGAACGAGATGGATGACATGCGATTCACCAAAAAGGTTAAAATGACTGCGGAAGAATTTGAAATGTTGGCAGAAGCAATTTCCGAAAAACTTAAACCTTAGGAATCAATAAATAAACTATTGCGGCAACCAAAACAATTGCCACAATTACCAAAATATAAAATAGCGGCTTTACCTTTAAATACTGTTTATTGGTTTCCGCTATTTTATTATTGTAATCAAAAACCCGCTCAATATCTTCAGTCCAATTTACTGGATAAATTGAATTTTTGCAGGTGTGGCAATATAGGGTATGTTCTATAGTTGTGGCTGGTTTTTTAAATAACGGCGTTTCTTTTTCCGCTTGTGTAAATGTAAATTCCAACCCGTCGGTTCCAAAGCAAGTTGGGCAGTTATTTTTTAACCGCGAAGTATGAAGTGTATGGGTTTTAGAGCTCATTCTAATCTACAGTCTTTAAGGCTATTTCCATAGTGGTTCCTTGGTTCGGGATGCTTTTGGAAACCCGTATTTTTCCATTGTGATATTCTTCAATAATACGTTTTGCAAGTGAAAGTCCCAGTCCCCAGCCACGTTTTTTGGTAGTGTAGCCCGGTGTAAAAATTCTTCGGAACTCGCTTTTTGTAAGTCCTTTCCCGGTGTCGCTTATTCGTATAAAAGCATATTTTGTGTTTTTTTCTATGGAAATGATAATCTTCCCCTTTCCTTTCATCGCATCTATACCATTCTTCACCAAATTTTCTATCGTCCAACTGAAAAGTTGCGGGTTCATTTCAACATAAATAAGCTCTTCAGGAATGTTGAGTTGAAAATCGATGAGTTTTGAGCTTCGCTTTTGTAAATAATAAAAGCTTGCTTTTGTTTCGGCAACCAAATCGCAGCGTTCCAATTTTGGCACGGAGCCTATTTTTGAAAAACGGTCCGTAATTGTTTCCAAGCGTGAAATGTCTTTCTCCATTTCTGCAACATATTCCGGATTTACATTTTCACTTTTTAAAATTTCGGTCCAGCCAACCAAGGACGAAAGCGGAGTGCCTATTTGGTGCGCCGTTTCCTTTGCCATTCCTGCCCAAAGCCTGTTCTGCTCGGCAGATTTAGAGGTTTTGTAGAAAAGGTAAACTGCTAAAATGAAGAGAAAGATTATTAAAATCAAGAATGCGGGATAATATTTCAGTTTGTTAATCAATGGGGAATTTCCATAATAAATTGTAGAAAGAAGTTCATCTTCGTTTCGAATTTCAATAGGTGTATATTCAGAAGAGAATTGCTGTATTAATTTTTTCTTTTTTTCGATAGAATTTATTTCCAAAGAATCAATATTTCGCTCAGTATAGACTTTTTCTTTCTCTGTATAGAGAATCATAGGTGTGCTGGTATTACTCTGGATTACCGTTAAAATCATTTCTCCCACCATCGGATTTTGCAAAAGATCATGATAGGCTGCGGCCCAAATTTCCATCTTGGCACGTTCGTTAGCCTTTAATTGTTGAAAAAAAACGAAGGTATTCCACAAAATAAGACTGATAACGATAAGCGAAGCTAAAATAAAACCCCAACGGGAGAGTGATTTGTTGCGCAACATAAAGAATTTTTTTCCAGTTTAAATATAAAGCAAATATGTTGATATTATTGTACATTCATGTTTTTAGAAGCTATAATCTTTGGGTACTTTTGCAGGCAATGATCTCAATTGAACCACACGAATTATCTACGGGAAAGCTCCACGGATACCTTTTGGGAGCCGTTTCGCCAAGGCCAATATGCTTTGCAAGTACCGTGGACAGCGAGGGAAACGTGAACCTTTCCCCTTTCAGTTTTTTTAATGTTTTTAGTGCCAAACCGCCAATCTTGGTTTTTTCGCCGGCACGGCGCGGGCGCGATAATACTACAAAGCATACTTATGAAAATGTTTTGGAAGTGCCCGAAGTAGTTATCAACATTGTAAGTTTTGAAATGGTACAGCAAGTTTCGCTATCGTCAACCGAATATGCAAAGGGCGTAAACGAGTTCAAAAAAGCAGGCTTTACTGAACTAGCTTCCGAAATGGTAAAACCACCTCGCGTGGCCGAAGCTCCCGTTCAATTGGAATGTAAAGTGAATGATGTGATTAAACTTGGGACTGAAGGCGGCGCAGGAAATTTGGTTATCTGCGAAGTGGTAAAACTTCACATAAAAGAAGAAATTTTAGGCGAAGATGGCAACATCGATCCTTTTAAAATTGACACGGTTTCACGGCTTGGCGGCAATTGGTACAGCCGGGCAAAAGCTGGTCTCTTTGAGGTCCCAAAACCATTGACAACGTTGGGGATTGGTGTTGATAATCTTCCGAAAGAAATTCGCCTTAGCAAAGTCTTGACAGGAAATGATTTAGGAATGCTTGGCAACGTAGAAAATTTCCCAAATCCGGAAGAAATTAATACCTTTATAAATACTTCGGAAGAACTAAAAAAAATAGTTGCTTCCAACAATTCGGAAGCAATCCATAAAAAGGCACAGGAATTTCTTTGCAATGGAAAGATTGATGAAGCGTGGAAGGTACTTTTAAGTAAAAAATAGAACGAAAAACAATTTAAGAATAAACAATAAGACGATGGAACTACAAGGAAAAATTAAAATGATAGATGAAACCAAAACCTACGGAAACAATGGGTTTAGGAAACGCGAGCTGGTGATTACTACCGAAGAACAATATCCGCAGCATATAATGATTGAATTTGTACAGGACAAAACAGATTTATTGAACAATTATAAAGTAGGGCAGGACGTGAAAGTGAGCATCAACATTCGTGGCCGCGAATGGGTAAACCCGCAGGGCGAAACCAAATATTTCAACAGCATTCAAGGGTGGCGTATTGAAAACCTTTCGCAAGCACCAGCTTCAGGCGATATACCCCCAATGCCACCGGCCGAGGCTTTTGAGCCTGCAAATGATTTTAACGAAGAAGAACACGACGATCTTCCGTTTTAACCAAGGGTCCAGCCATGATAAATGGTTAAACAAAGACCTCGAAGAGATACCTATTTCTTCGAGGTTTTTTATGTGAAAATTTTCAGCAATTTTGATCAATGCATTATTTAACAGAAAAACTATGGTTCCCAAACCCCGAAGAAGCGACTGAAGATGGCTTGTTGGCCATTGGCGGCGATCTTTTGGTAGAGCGATTATTGCTTGCATACAATTCTGGGATTTTCCCGTGGTTTGAAGACGACCAGCCTATTCTTTGGTGGAGTCCGGATCCGCGGATGGTTTTGTTTCCCGAAAAATTTAAAGTTTCCAAAAGTCTTCGGAAGAAAATAAAAAGTGAAAAATTCAGAATTACCTTCAACCAAAATTTTGCTGAAGTTATTAAAAACTGCGCCACCGTTCTGCGAAAAGGACAAACTGGAACGTGGATTACCCAAGAAATGCAGCAAGCATATATTGCATTGCGCAGTGCTGGCCACGCGGTTTCCATTGAGGTTTGGGAAGATGAAAAACTTGTTGGTGGGCTCTACGGAATTGATCTTCCGAAGAAAAAAGTGTTTTGCGGCGAGAGTATGTTCAGTTTGGTGAGCGATGCTTCAAAAGTGGCTTTTTATCATCTTTCGGAATATGTAAAAACTAAGAATTATAAGTTTATTGATTGCCAGATTTACAATGAGCATTTGGAAAGTTTGGGTGCGGAGGAAATTGGGAGAGGGGTGTTTTTGGAACTATTAGTATCATAAAATTATGGGAAACAGTTAACTTACAATAATTTAAAATTCTATCTTCGTATTCCACAATCCGCTACTCAAATGAAAAACAATTACACAAAATACCTTTTGGTATTGTTGATGGCATTACAGACTGCTTTGGCCACTTCACAGGAAAAACCAAATCTCCCTCACTATTTAACTGAAACAGAAAAAGCACTAATTTCAGAATTTCAGTTTACAAGTTCGCGATTTACGGCACCGCCTTCTGGCCCGGTTCGCGCCGCAGCGGAATGGGAAGAGGTGGAATATCTTTTGGTGACCTGGAATCCTTCCTACCCAAATATTCTTCGGCAAATTGTTCAGGCTGGGGTTCAGGAATGCAAAGTGATTATTACAACTCAAAACCAAGCTTCGGTTTCTAATTACTTAACCACAAACGGTGTAGATATAACGAATGTTACATTTTTAAATGTGCCGTGGGACAGTATTTGGATCCGTGATTATGCCGGAAACACAATTTATTCGGACGATGTGGGCGAACTTGCATTGACGGACTGGATTTATAACCGCCCTCGTCCAAATGATGATGTAATGCCCGTAGCCCACGCAGCACAAGCTGGCATCCCACTTTATACAACTAATTCTGGCACCAATGATTTGGTAAACACGGGTGGAAATTATATGAGTGACGGCTTGGGAAATGCCTTTGCCTCAAGATTGATTTTGAATGAAAATGCCGCTGGAAATCCCTACGGAGTAAGCGTTAAAACCGAAGCCCAAATAGATGGCATTATGCAGGAATATATGGGCATTGAGCGTTATATAAAAATGACGACGTTACCTTATGACGAAATCCATCATATCGATATGCACATGAAATTGCTCGATGAGGAAACCATTTTGGTAAGCAAATACCCTCCCGGAGTTGCCGATGGCCCTCAAATTGAAGCCAATATCCAATACGTTTTAGACAATTTTCAATCGCCTTTTGGTACACCCTATAACATTGAATGGATCGATGCCCCACCAAGTACAAACGGTAATTATCCGGATACTGGAGGACCGTATAATACGTATAGCAA
>JAGQYY010000084.1 GCA_020435825.1 Aequorivita sp. | reverse complement strand
TGATTATAAAGAGAGCTTAAAATCGGGAATAAAATATTTGTATAAGGCGAAATTATTCAACCGATTAAAATGAAAACACTTCTAAAACATACTGCCCTGTTACTTTTTTTTGTCCTTAGCTTTACTGCTTCTGCATAGGAAAGCACCAAGCCCGAAGATTTTAATTTGCTCGAAAACAAATGAATCGTTTATTGAAAAAATGTTGGAATTGAATGGAGAAATAAAGATTACGGAATGAAAAGCCTACCTACAACAATGTATAACCGCAAACACGGCGTCCCGAGGCTTCGGGAAACTACGTCCAAATCCACTCGGAATTGCTAACGTCTGTTATTAATCGAAAATTTGTACCTTTAAATGCCGTAACTGACGGTTATACGAGACCGCTGTAAAACATTTGAGCGAAATCTATACAACGAAATAAGATTACACTTATCTTTTGACTTTAAAACACTTAATCACTTGCATCAAAATGCAGCTTAAAAATCATTATTAACCCTGTAGCCGTATTTTAAGGACGATACATATGAAAAAAACATTTAGGATGATAAGAAACTATTGGAATGAAGAATGGAAGAAAGTCGAATTTGACGATGGAATTGCCGAAAACGAAAATTTCAAAATCTCAAATTATGGGCGAATTTTAAACTGTAAGGGGGAAGCGGAATTTGAGGTAAAAAAATCATTTATAAACGGATATCAGAACCTACCGCTAAAACAAAAAAGGAACGGAAAATCGACCAGTAGATACGTACACAAACTTGTGGCTGAGCATTTCCTTGAACGGAATGACGGGATTTATGTTATCCATCTGAATTATGACAAGACCGACAATCGTGTAGAAAACCTAAAATGGGCAACCAAAAGAGAAAAAGAACTTCATCAATTCAACAATCCAAATTGGAAAGGAATAGTAAAGAAAAGAGGTGAGAAAATTGGTAAATTAAATGCAGGAAAAGTAAAGATAATTAAACGGCAATTAAAAAACAATCGAACCAGAATTAATATGATTGCAAAACGTTTTGGAGTATCCGACACTCAAATTCACCGAATAAAAAAAGGAGAAAATTGGGGTCACATAACCGAATACTAAAAACGCACTAAAACAAAGACGACTATAGTTCGTTGCTTCGGATTTTCACACAACGAAACCATAACCCAAGCCGTTGTGCGCATTTCAAAACAAATTGAAAGATTCATAGGTTTGGGCATACCCCAACAAACATAACCGTTGTTGGAGCTTCAAAAGGCGTTATTATTGCTTCCAATATTTCTGGCCTTAGCCAAAATTCAATAAATTATGTTTCGCTCGCCAGAAATAATGACTGCCTAGAGTTGAACAACCATTGGAAATTTCACGGACAAGTGTTGTGTATTTTTGACTTGCCTGATAACATTGTGGGTAAAAATTATCACTACTGGAAAAACAATATAAACCATACTACAAAATTTAAACAAATAGAATTGAAAACCAATTTAGGCAATGGATTTTTATACAAACCATTAGCAACTTGGGTTAATCCAACCAAAAAATGGATTCTAGCACAACGTTTATAATAGAACGAAAGGAAGTAAAACTTAAAAAAAGAACTAATCTAAAAAACAACACTTTTAACCCTTCATTATCCGTAGATAACTTTATAATATTTAATTTTGAAGAAATTCACAAAACTACATCATGAAATACGATCAAATTTCCAGCAAACTCTTTATAAAAAACCGCAAAAATTTTATGGCTCAAATGAAGCCAAAAAGCGTTGCAGTTTTTAACAGTAATGACATATATCCCATTAGTGCAGACAGTACAATGCCTTTCCAGCAAGCGCGCGATATTTTCTATTTAACCGGTGCAGATCAAGAGGAAACCAAACTGGTTCTTTTTCCCGATGCCCCAAACAAAGACCATCGCGAGATGCTTTTTGTCCGTGAAACCAATGACCACATTGCCGTTTGGGAAGGCGAAAAACTTACAAAGGAAAAAGCTACTGAGGTAACTGGAATAAAATCGGTTTTCTGGTTGAAGGAATTCGACAAGATTTTCTTTGAAGTTATGACCCAGGCTGAGCGCGTTTATTTCAACACAAACGAACATTATCGCCAAAGTGTGGAGACCGAAACCCGTGAGGATCGTTTCATCAAAGCCACAAAAGAAAAATTTCCCGCGCACAGTTGGGAGCGCAGCAATCCAATTTTGCAACGCCTACGTGCCGTAAAAGATAAAATTGAAATCGATTTAATACAAACCGCCTGTAATATTACCGAAAAAGGTTTTAGAAGACTTTTAAATTTTGTAAAACCAGGCGTTTGGGAATATGAAATTGAAGCAGAATTAATGCACGAATTCTTAAGAAACCGCTCGCGCGGCTTTGCCTATACTCCTATTATTGGCAGTGGCAACAATGCAAACGTGCTGCACTACATACAAAACAACCAGCAATGCAAAAAAGGCGATCTGTTACTTATGGATGTGGGCGCCGAGTATGCCAACTATTCCAGTGATATGACGCGAACCATTCCCGTTAGTGGAAAATTCAGTAAACGCCAACGCGAGGTTTATAATGCTGTGAAGCGCGTAAAAGATGAGGCTACAAAAATGCTGGTTCCAGGAAATTACTGGAAAGAATATCACGAAGAAGTGGGCAACTTGATGACCAAAGAACTTTTGGGCCTAAAACTTTTGGACAAGGCCGACGTAAAAAACGAAGACCCAAACTGGCCAGCTTATAAAAAATATTTTATGCACGGCACCAGCCACCATATGGGCCTCGACACGCATGATTATGGAATTCTTTGGGAAAAGATGACTGAAAATATGGTCTTCACCGTTGAACCGGGAATCTATATTCCCGCTGAAGGTTTCGGAATTCGTTTGGAAGATGACGTTGTTATCCAGAAAAAAGGAGAGCCTTTCAATTTGATGCGCAATATTCCTATTGAAGCGGAAGAGATTGAAGAGTTGATGAATAAATAGAATTCAGGGAAAAGAAGAAAGACCTGGCAGGATTCATTGCGGGGAACGAAGCAATCTATCTGTTAGGTTTTTATGTAAAAGCAATAATTATGGAAACATCATATATCTATATTGGCATTTTTCTTATGCTTTTGGGAATCGTTATAAAACATTTCAAGCTCTATTTTCTTATCGCTGGCTACAACACCATGAGCAAGGCAGATAAGGAAAAAGTAAATATTGAAAAAGTGGCTACACTGTTAAGAAATGTTTTGATCTTTATGGGGCTGTCAATGATTCTTTTGGGGTTTGCCAGTTCATATATGGAAAATCCTGAAATAGCCAGCTATATCTTTTTCCCTATTGTTATTGGAAGTGTAATTTTTCTTCTCGTTAAATCGAATTCTAAAGCTTATAAAAAGTAGTTTTTTGTCAGTTCGAGCGCAGTCAGTGAAGAACTAATAGCTGCAAAAGGGTTCAAAACGATGTTTTATATTGAGAGAATCCGAAAACTCGGCATAACAAACACCGTTTTTTTAAATAGAATCATTTTTAAACTTATGGTATTTCACTTCAAAAATGTTCCAATCCATTTTGAGACCTTCGGAAAAGGCCCAGCTATTTTTTTGCTTCATGGTTTTTTGGAAAGCTCTACCATGTGGAAACCGTTGATTCCAGAACTATCAAAGAATAATCACGTAATTACAATTGATTTTCCAGGCCACGGAAAGAGCGGAGTTATTGCAGAAACCCATTCCATGGAATTGATGGCGGAAGTTGTGAATGAAGTATTGCAAAAGCTCGGAATTTCCAAGGCTACATTTATCGGTCATTCCATGGGCGGCTATGTTGCTCTGGCCTTTGCCGAACCGTTTCCTGAAAAAGTTGAAAGGTTGATTCTTCTAAATTCCACTCCAATGGCAGATTCTGAGGAAAGAAAAGAAAACCGCGACCGTGCCTTGAAAGTTATTGATCAAAACCCACAAGCCTATATTAGCATGGCTATCGGAAATCTATTCGCTGAATCTTCACGAGAAAAGTTTGCTGCAGCAATTGAAAATTTAAAAAAGGAAGCTTATTCTTTTCCGATGGAAGGAATAAAAGCCGCAATAAGAGGAATGCGCGACCGGAAGGACCGAACCGAAATTTTGAAAAATTTCAATAAAGGGAAATATATGATCTTAGCGGAAGAAGACCCAATTTTGCCAATTTTGGAAACAGAAAAGATAGCTGAACGATGTGGTTGTTCCCTAAAAATTATTGAAGGAGGGCATATGAGTTTGATCGAAAACTTAAATTCCGTTACGGAATATTTACATTTTATCGGATAATACTTGCACTTTGTCTAAAATTTTGTTAATATTGAAGATTAACCCCAATTAAATTAACTTACAGATGGATAAAGTTATGCCCCAAAGCCGACCTCCAATCTTGAGCCTGGTATGTACTGCATTTGGCCATGATTACATCGTAACCCGAAAAATCACAGATCACATTAATGAGTATAAATGTGCTTGCTGTGGCAAGGAGGTCTCCAACAGCTATTCTGGTAAATTTGAATTACTTACCCGCAAGCAACGCGAAGTGAACGAATGTTTATCTTCTTTTTTCATTAAAAAGAAAAGAGTTTCAATCCATTAGAAATCTGGAACTTTCATTAAGAATACTCTTCCTTTAAAATAAGGAATAAGGCTTTTAGTGCCTTTTCATAAAAATCTATCCATTATCTTTTAATGCGTTCCATCCTCTAGCAACCAAAGGTATTTTTGTTCCCGCACGGCTTATTAAATGGATTCCTTCCTTTTCGTCAGCCATATGACCTATGACCGTTAAGTGCGGATTTGCCTTAATTTTTGGATAATCCCCTGTTTTAATTGTGAAGAGCAATTCATAATCTTCACCTCCACTTAAAGCAATTGTTGTACTATCAAGATCAAATTCCTCACAAGTTGAAATAACCTGCGGATCCAATGGAATTTTATCCTCAAATAAGTTGCAACCTGCTTTAGAGTTCTTACAAATGTGAATAATTTCTGAAGACAAACCATCACTAATGTCGATCATTGAAGTAGGCTTTACATCCAATTCCTTCAACAAATCTGAAATATCCTTTCGCGCTTCGGGTTTTAATTGTCTTTCTACCAAATAGGAATAAGGCTCCAGATCTGGCTGTGAATTAGGGTTCACTTTAAAAACTTCCTTTTCACGTTCCAAAACCTGAAGCCCCATATATGCTGCACCAAGATCACCCGTCACTACCAACAAATCATTTTCCTTGGCCCCATTTCTGTAGATAGCTTCACCTTTATTTACAATTCCAATAGCCGTAACGCTTATTAGCAAACCCGTTGTTGAAGAAGTGGTGTCGCCACCCACAACGTCCACATTATATATTTTTGCTGCCGCTCCGATGCCCGCGTATAATTCCTCCAAGGCTTCCACCGGAAATCTATTTGAAACCGCAACACTTACAGTTATTTGTGTAGGTTCAGCATTCATGGCATATATATCAGATAGATTTACAATCACAGCTTTATAGCCTAAATGCTTTAGGGGAACGTAGCTTAAATCAAAATGCACACCTTCTAGAAGAAAATCAGTAGAAACTACAATTTCTTTTTTTGAATCGCATGAAATCACTGCGGCATCATCTCCTATCCCTTTTATGGTTGACTTTTGTTTTATCTTGAAATTTTTGGTGAGATGGCCAATCAGTCCAAATTCGCCCAAACTCCCAATGCTTGTGCTGGAATCGTCTTTGTTTTCGAACATAAAATAAATGTTTGTGCTTTAATTAGGCAAAAATACACCTTCATTACCTTATACAGAAACTTACTGTTTTAAAAAAATAAACCCCAAAATGTCAATAATGATACTAATATTTAACCTTTTACGTTTGTTACATAGCTTGTAAAATAGTTACATTTGGCTTCTTTTTAACACAATTCTACAAACAATGAGAAAAATTTTACCGGTTATCACATTACTTATTAGTGCATATGCTTTTGCGCAAACACCCTGTGAAAATGGGACGGCAGGTCAATATCCATGTAATGGTCTTGACTTGATGTCTCACATAACCCTAAATCAATTTAACACCGATAGAGGTAATGATTCCTGGGGCTGGACAGACCCACAAGATGGGAAAGAATATGCAATAATGGGCTTGGGAAATGGTACGGCATTTGTTGATATTTCAGATCCAGTAAACCCGGTATATCTCGGAAAATTACCAACCCATACAAGTTCCAGTACTTGGAGAGATATAAAAGTTTATAATAATTATGCGTTTGTAGTGAGTGAAGCTAGCGGACATGGAATGCAAGTTTTTGACTTAACAAGATTGCGAAGTGTGGCAAACCCGCCCGCAACATTTTCAGAAGATGCATACTACAGTGGTTTTGGACATTGCCATAATATTGTAATCAATGAAGATACTGGCTATGCTTATGCAGTTGGAACCAGTTCTTTTGGTGGTGGACCACACTTTGTGAATATTCAGGATCCATTAAATCCTGTTGCCGCTGGTGGGTTTAGTGGAGATAACTATTGCCACGACGCACAAGTAGTACTGTATGACGGGCCCGATGCAGACTATACTGGTCGTGAAATTCTTTTTGGAAGCAATGAGGACAGGGTTTCTATTGTTGATGTTACAGATAAAGCAAATCCACAAGGAATTTCAAATGGTTTTTACGGCAGTGTTGAATATACCCACCAAGGATGGCTTACAGAGGACAAACGTTACTTTATAATTGGTGATGAGTTAGACGAATCCGGTTTTGGCTTTAACACGCGAACTATTATTTTTGATGTTAGCGATTTGGACAATCCTTTTGTTCACTTTGAATATGAAGCTGATACCCAAGCAATAGACCATAACGGCTATGTAGTGGGCAATGATTTCTATCTTTCAAGCTATCGCGCTGGTTTGAGAATACTTGACATCAGCGATATTGAAAATGAAAACATGGTTGAAACCAAATTTTTTGACACCTACCCAGGAAGCGATTCTGCTAATTTTGATGGTGCATGGAGTGTATATCCATATTTTGCAAGTGGAAATATTGTAATCAGTGATATTAACAGGGGCCTTTTTATTGTTAGGGACCACCTTTTGGGAACTAATGATAATTCAATTTCAGATTTTATAATTGCTCCCAACCCTGCTAAAGAAGTGGTTACAATAAATTCAAAAACAGAGCCGTTGACTAAAGTTGAGATATTCAATATTCTTGGCCAAAAAGTAATGGATTTAAATTTTGCTGATAGTCTTATAGAAAATATTGACATTTCAAAACTTCAATCAGGAATGTATTTAGTGAAAATCAATTCAACCACAACAAAAAGATTATTAATCGACTAAAAGAACCTACCTATCCCCTTATGCTATTTATTAAAGACCAAAAATTAAAAGCACTCCCATTTCTGCTTTCTCTTTCTTTTATTGTTTTATCCTGTGGAAAAGATGACAATCCTATTCAAGAAGAAGAGGAACAAGAAATTCTCGGCACTGTAGAACTTGTAAAAACTTATGGTGGAAGCGGAATAGATGAGGCAATATCTGTATTGGAAGCCGCAGATGGAAATTACCTCGTTTTTGGAACCACCAGAAGCACTGATGGCGATATTACCGGCAGAAGTGGCAACGATAGTGATTATTGGTTGCTCAAGATCTCCAAAACCGGCGAAATAATATGGAGCAAAACCTACGGAGGTAGTGACGATGAAAGTGCTGCCCGCATTTCGAAAACAAATGATGGCGGCTATTTGCTAAGCGGATACACAACAAGCAATGACGGAGATGTCTCTGGCAATGAGGGATTTCAGGATTACTGGATATTAAAAGTAGATGCCTCGGGAAACAAACAATGGGACAAAAACTTTGGTTTTGCAGGTAGTGACCAGGCTTATAAAGCATTTCAAACCTCTGATGGTGGATATTTCATTACAGGATTTTTTGATGTTTCTGCCAGTGGTGGAGCAGGAAATGATATTCAAAACGGATCGGGAGATGATCCTCAAAGAGGGATTCTTCACGGTGTGGGTGAATTTTGGGGCATTAAGCTGGACGCTAACGGAACCAAACAGTGGAGGCGCTATTTTGGCGGTACCAACAACGACCGGAGTTATGACGCTCACGAAACCGCAGATGGTGGGTTTTTGATGACTGGCACCTCTGAAAGTGTTGATTATGACAAAATAGATCCCAAAGGAAGTTATGATTACTGGGCCGTTAGGCTTACTTCTACTGGTGATTTGGTTTGGACTAAATCATTTGGAGGAGCAGAGATTGACAATTCATACGCTTCAATAATAGCAAACGACGGAAATTATATTATGGTCGGCGACTCTAGAAGCTCAGACCAAGATGTAACTTCCCCACGGGGAAACGCAGATGCATGGATGGTGAAATTTGACGATAATGGAAATAAAATCTGGCAAAAATCTTTTGGAGGCTCTCAGTTTGACACTGCACACAGCATTGTTCAGCGCAATAATGGAGACTATATTCTATCAGGACACAGCCGAAGTAATGATGGGGATTTGCAGCACAATAATGGTTATAACGATGCTTGGATATTCGTTGTGGACCAAAACGGAGCTTTAAAATTTCAGGAGACTGTGGGTGGATCTGGACTGGATTTCGCTTCTGATGCAATTGAAACTTCAGACAACAAAATAGTAGCTGTCGGCAACAGCGAAAGTAATGATCTAGATATACCAATGAATAAAGGTTCTAAAGATTTTTTAATAATTAAACTAAAATAAATTCAAATTTAAAACCCACTTATTTAACCTTAACCTATGAAAAAACTAATTTTATTGTTCGCCCTTGCAGTTGTTGCATTTGGATGTAATAATGATGATGAT
>JAGQYY010000083.1 GCA_020435825.1 Aequorivita sp. | reverse complement strand
TTTCCTAGAATCCGTAAGTCAAACCAACGCCCAAAGCTTCGCGAATTTGGAAACCTTGTACGGCATTGTCATCATAAATAGCCTGAAAAGTTACGTTTGAAGAAATATATTTATTCACTTTCATCACAAGATTAAAAGTGTAATCAATATCCACATTTTGAGGATCTTCAAGGTAATTTGAATAGAGGTTCAAAATATTTTCTGCGGAAATGTTCGCCATAATATCAAATTTTGCATAGGCAGAAAGAGAAGCACCAAACTCAAAACGGCTGCTTTTATTGGCATCCACACCAAAATACTTATTTTCATTATAGGCATCTAACGCATCTGGAACAGCTTCATTAACAGTTGTAAAGTCTTTATCCACAAGAATAAATTTAGCGGTAGCTGGAGAAATGTTCACATAAAGATTATCGCTTTTTTTCCAAAGCAAACCAGGGCCAAACTGAATATAGGCTGGTGAAAGAATATGTGTGGTTTCAGTACGATAACCCTCATCTTCTGGATTAAGGTCTTCATTAAATTCATACCCTTTTGCGAATTGAGTCTTAAAGTTAAAAAACAAAGAATAATACCAGTTGCTTTCTTTTATTTGCTGCCCTAAAATAGAGTTCAACTCCAAACGATCGTTTGTTTTTCGGGAGTACTTATCATCCTTGTTTTTGGTAAGGCCATATTCACCTATCAAGCGGTTGTTCCAGCTAAGTTTGTTGTGTTTATAATTGAAATCATAGGTCAAGGAAAGGTTTCCGGAATAATTAGAGGTTCCACCACCAGTCCATTCGTGATTGAAAGCTGCCTGGTTGAACAAAAGAGAGAGGTTTCCCGCACGGGTCCATCCATTGGGGATAGAATCTTTCGGGGTTTCTTCTTGGGCCATTATAGCCAATGGTGCAATAAAAAGAACTGCTAGAAGTAAAAGTTTTTTCATTTTAAAATAATTTTATTTTCCGCAAAAATAGACAGTCTTTTGAATATTTCGCAAAAAAATAACTAAATACAACACTTTTTTAAGAATTCTTAAAGTGAAATCTAGAGTTTATCATTTTCTTTTAAAGAGAGGGACTGAAGAACAAGCCTCCCCATACATAATGCTTTTCGCAATAGGTTGAAGTTTTTGCGCAAGAAGTACATAGGCATTCTGTGGAATGGGTTTGTTGGCACAGCCTTTAATGATTACAGGTTTATCGGTATATTCCGAAAAATCTGTTTTTTGAAGAATTTCAGTAAAAATAATGCTTTCCAATTCTTCTAAATTCCCGACGGTTACTTTTTTCGCAAAAGGTGCCAAATGAAGCGAAATCAACAAATAAGCCCAACCCGGAATAATGGCATCGGTGCTGCAAAAAAGCGCCACATAGGAATCTTTATATTGGCTCCAATCGTGCTCTTTTGCTTTTTCACGGAATTCACTCTCGCGAAGCACGATGCCTTCCAGCAACCATTGCGAAATATCAAAGGAAACGCGCTCGCCTTTTGGATAGATTTCCTCAAGGGCGAAAGTTACCAATTTGCTATTCGCTACGCGATTTATTATTTCTTCGGACACTTTTTTAAAAAGATATTGGGGTATCTAATATTGATTTGTTTTGTTAAAAATAGAAAAAAGATAGTTTCAGCAGGGTTTCGACCGCACTTCGACCGCACTTCGACTGCGCTCAGTGTGACACCCTCAGCACGACACGCTCAGCCTGACATATTTACTGCAAACAGATACTGAATACTGAACACTTTTTTTAAAGCATTCCTAGCTCCAGTTTCGCTTCATCACTCATCAACTCTTGGCTCCAGGGTGGATCAAAGGTTATTTCCACCTCGGCGTCCGTTACCATTTTCATGGATTTTACTTTTTCTTCCACTTCCATTGGCAGACTTTCTGCTACTGGGCAGTTCGGCGTAGTTAGGGTCATCAATATTTTTACTTCGCGGTCTTCATTTATGAATACGTCATAAATTAACCCAAGCTCATAGATATCTACGGGTATTTCGGGATCATAAATGGTTTTTAGGACGGTTACTATTTTTTCGCCCAGTTCGGCCATGTCAATTTCTGTATCTGCTTCCATTTGTTTAATTTTTAAGTTGTGTTTGGTATGCCAAGGCATACATCTTCATTTGCTTTATCATTGAAACCAAGCCATTGGCACGTGTTGGCGAAAGATGTTCCTTTAAACCTATTTCATCAATAAAATCTGTATTCGCGTCCAGAATTGCCTGGGGTTTTTGATCTGAAAAAACTCGAACCAAAACTGCAATAATTCCTTTGGTGATGATAGCATCGCTATCTGCAGTAAAAATGATTTTGCCGTCTTTCATTTCAGAATTTAGCCATACTTTACTTTGGCAGCCTTTTATCAACTTATCGTCTGTTTTTAATTTTTCTTCAATCAAAGGAAGTGATTTGCCAAGTTCTATCATATATTCATAGCGCTGCATCCAGTTTTCAAACATTGAAAACTCGTCAATCAATTCTTCCTGTATTGCTTCAATGGTCATGTTTGTTTTTTAATTATTTGTATCTTTTTTTGCATTTAGCAAAACGCTTCGGTCTGTTTTGGAATATAAAGTTAGGATGCCATTATCTAGGGTATATGATCCAGTATTGTTAAGCGCATCCAAAAAATCCCTTTCAGATTTCATAATATTTTTGTCCATACACATTTTTTCACTCACGGCTAAATCGCCAAAACTCAGGCTGTACAGATCAAGGGTATAATTTCCAAATATGGAATTGCAACCCGTGGTGCCACGTACGGAATTGTCCAGGGCAGAAAGTGTAAAGGTTGGATTGGTTGTATCTACCAACTTTTTACCGTTTAATGCTGAAACGGTATAACTACCTGTTAATTGGACGCTTCCGGCAACATCAATTACTTTTTTGGTTTCATCACAGCTTGTAAAAAAAATTGTAAAGATTATTAAGGATAATGTGGCAAGTGTTTTCATAATTTATTGTTTCAAGTTTCAAGTTTCAAGTTTCAGGTTACAATTTTTTGGGTCTATACTTTGAGTTTTTGGAATTTGGTTTTTAAAATTTGGAATTTTATTCCAACATCATTTTAGCTTTTTTTACGGCGTTTACCAAAGCATCAACTTCTTCTAAAGTATTATAAAATGCAAAGGATGCGCGCACTGTGCCCGGGATTTTATAAAAATCCATAATAGGTTGGGCACAATGGTGACCAGTTCGCACGGCAATACCTAATTTATCTACAATCGTTCCAATATCATACGGATGGATGCCTTCAATATTGAATGAAACCACGGAGGTTTTATTGGGGCCAGTTCCATAAATTTTTAAGCCTTCAATTTCTAATAATTTTTCCGTAGCGTATTTTAAAAGCTCGTTTTCGTGTTCTTCAATATCCTCAAACCCAATGGAATTTAAATAATCTATCGCCGCTCCAAAGGCAATCCCGCCACAGATATTGGGCGTTCCCGCTTCAAATTTATGCGGAAGTCCTGCATAGGTAGTTTTCTCGAAAGTTACTTCGGCAATCATCTCACCGCCACCTTGGTATGGAGGAAGTTTGTTGCCCCATTCTTCTTTTATATACAGTATGCCAACGCCAGTTGGGCCACACATTTTGTGGGCTGAGGTTACGTAGAAATCTACATCCAGTTTTTGAAGATCTGGTTTTATGTGTGAACAGGATTGTGCCCCATCAATTAACACCGCAGCTCCAACTTCGTGTGCTTTTTCAATGATTTTTTCGATGGGGTTTATGGTTCCCAATGCGTTTGAAATATGGTTTACAAAAACCAGCTTCGTTTTTTGGGACAGCAGTTTTTCATATTCTGAAAAAACCAAAACGCCTTCCTCGTTCATCGGGATCACTTTCAGAATGGCTCCTGTTTTTTCGCAAAGCATTTGCCACGGCACGATATTGCTGTGGTGCTCCATTGCAGAAACAATTATTTCATCACCCTTTTTTAGAATTTCCGAAAAACCATTTGCAACAAGATTTATTCCGTGGGTTGTTCCTGCGGTAAAAATGATTTCAAAAGCTTCCTTTGCATTAAAATGCTTTTGGATTTTTTTACGAGCAGCTTCGTAAGCGTTTGTTGCCTCTTGTGAAAGTGTGTGCACCCCACGATGAATGTTTGCGTTATAATTGCTGTAATAATCCACAATACAGTCAATAACCTGCTGTGGTTTTTGCGAGGTGGCCGCATTGTCCAAATACACGAGCGGACAGCCGTTTACCTTTCGGGAAAGGATGGGAAAATCGTTGCGTATTTTTTGGATGTCGAAGGGCATTGAAACTTTTTATGGATTTGAATGTTACATTGAGGTATTTATATCGAAAACGATTTTTGTTCGTTAATCGTAGCTTATTTATAGCTCAAACCCCAGACTAACCCCAATTTTATTGGCAATCAATTTGTTGATCCGCACTTTCAGTTCCGGAATTTTTACACTTTCCAAAACGGTGTTTGCAAAGGCGTACATTAACAAAGCGCGAGATTCTTTTAATCCAATTCCGCGGCTTCGCAGGTAAAACAAGGCCTCCTCGTCAAACTGGCCAATGGTACAACCGTGTGAGCATTTTACATCGTCCGCAAAAATTTCCAGCTGTGGCTTGGCGTTGATTGTTGCTTTATCATCAATCAAGATGTTATTGTTTTGTTGAAAAGCATCTGTTTTTTGCGCATCTTTTTCAACAATAATCTTTCCGTTAAAAACCCCGATGGAAGATTCGGCAAACAGCCCTTTGTAATCTTGGTGGCTTTCGCAGTTTGGCGCAATGTGGTGTACCAAAGTATTGTGGTCCACGTGTTGTTTTCCTTCCAAAATGGTAATTCCCTTCAAAGTAGAATCGCAGTGCTCTCCTTTTTGATAAAAATTGAGATTGTTTCGAACCAAATTTCCGCCAAAAGCGAAGGTGTGCACACGGCAAACCGTATCGCGTTCCTGAGAAATATAGGTGTTGTCTATCATTGAAGCGGTTGCTTCGTCGTTTTGAATTTTATAATAATCTACATAAGCTCGCTTTTCAGCAAAAATTTCCGTCACTGAATTCGTTAAAACCTCATTGCTGGAAAGACTTTGGTGGCGTTCTATAATTTGAACATGTGCGTTTTCGCCAACTACAATTAAATTTCTCGGCTGAAGAAACATTGCAGCTTCATTCCCAGTTGAAAAATTGATTATTTCAATGGGCTTTTCAACTTCTTTATGTGCTGGAATGTGAATGTATGCGCCTTCTTTGGTGAATGCTGTATTAAGTGCAGTCAAGCTGTCGTTTTTCGCCACTTTGTTGAAATAGGCTTCAATAACTGGCTTGTATTTGCTTTTGTTCAAGGCGGAAGACATTAAACAAACATCCAATGAATCGTGTGTGGTTTCTGAAAGGAACGAGTTGTAAACCCCGTCCACAAAAACAAGTTTATAGGTATCTATTTCGTGAAGGAAATATTTGCGAACGTTTTTCAGCTCTATGTTTCTCTCCTTGTTTGAATAGACGCTGTAATCGGGTTTAAGCACTGAATTTAGTGATGTGTATTTCCAGGCTTCCTCCTTTTTGGTTGGAAATCCTTTTTCCTCAAAGATTTTAATGGCGTTGTTCCGCACATCGTGCAATGGCGAATCAAACTCCAAATAGTCTTCGAGTGCAATGTATGATGATAATAATTTGTCTTTAAAACTCATTTTTTTTAATTCATAATTCATAATTCTGAATTGTTTTAAACCAATTCTTCCTTAATCCAATCGTAGCCTTTTTCTTCAAGTTCGTAAGCAAGTTCTTTGGTGCCGGACTTTACTATTTTCCCGTTCATGAGCACATGCACGAAATCTGGAACTATATAGTCCAAAAGTCGCTGATAGTGTGTAATTACAACTACCGCGTTGTCTTTGCTCTTCAATCTGTTTACGCCATTTGCAACTATTTTTAATGCGTCAATATCCAAACCGGAATCGGTTTCGTCAAGAATGGCGAGTTTGGGTTCCAGCATTGCCATTTGGAAAATCTCGTTACGTTTCTTTTCGCCTCCTGAAAAGCCTTCGTTCAGAGAGCGAGAAAGAAATTTACGGTCAATCTCCAGCATATCGGCCTTTTCCTTTATCATTTTCAACATTTCAGAAGCTGGCATATCTTCTTTCCCTTTGGCTTTACGGGTTTCGTTGATTGCCGTTTTAATGAAATTGGTTACTGAAACACCCGGGATTTCCACAGGATATTGGAATGATAAGAATATGCCTTTGTGCGCTCTTTCTTCTGGATCTAATTCTGAAATATCCTGATTTTCAAAAGTGATGTAACCTCTGTTTACTTCATATTCCTCTTTGCCGGCCACTACCGATGCTAAAGTGCTTTTTCCAGAACCGTTCGGCCCCATTATTGCGTGGACTTCGCCAGCTTTCACTTCAAGATTGATACCTTGCAGTATGTCTTTTCCTTCCAGTCCAGCGTATAAATCTTTAATTTTTAACATCTTAATTCTTCTTTTCTGTTTCGTTTAATTTAATATCTATTTCGGAAGGTTTATCAGCAACCCTCATAATTTCCTTGATTGTGATTTCCTCGTCCCATTCGCTTTCTTTGTCCGTATTCTTGGAAACTACTCCCTTAACAATGACACCAACCATATCATAATCGTTCTTTTTAACAGCCTCCACTTGTTTTGCGAGTCCTTCGGAAAGCAAATCGCGCTTAACGCCATAAATAAAATTGGGTCCCATTAATACCATTATTCCGTCAGAATTAATAAAATCACCTTTATAGGCTAGAATTTTTTCTACATTTTCAACGGTTGTTTCCTCAGTTTCTGTGCTTTTTTCTTCGGAATTTTTACAAGAAAAAATTACTGTTGAAAGCATTAGCAACAAAATGATTTTTTTCATAATTGATAGTTGATTTTATGTTTGTTTAATGTTTAAAGCCCCTTCGGCTACGTTCAGGATGATTTTTTTCTTAACCTACTGAGCCTTCAAGGCTGATCTCTAATAGTTTTTGAGCTTCAACGGCAAACTCCATTGGCAGCTTATTTAGTACTTCTTTACTGAAACCGTTTACAATCAAAGCGATTGCTTTTTCCGTATTGATGCCGCGTTGATTGCAATAGAAAATCTGGTCTTCTCCAATTTTACTGGTAGTAGCCTCGTGTTCTATTTGGGCGGTTTTGTTCTTTGCTTCAATGTATGGGAAAGTGTGTGCGCCACAACTGTTGCCCATCAATAAAGAATCACATTGTGAAAAATTCCGTGCATTGTCTGCATTTGGCATAATCTTTACCAAACCGCGATAACTGTTCTGTGATTTTCCAGCTGAAATACCTTTAGAAATAATGGTGCTTCGTGTGTTTTTGCCAATATGGACCATTTTGGTTCCCGTATCTGCCTGCTGAAAATCATTGGTTACGGCAATGGAATAAAATTCACCAATTGAATTATCTCCTTTCAGCACACAGCTTGGGTATTTCCAAGTTACGGCACTTCCCGTTTCAACTTGGGTCCAGGAAATTTTTGCTCTGTTCTCGCAAAGACCTCTCTTGGTCACAAAATTATATACACCGCCTTTTCCATTCTTATCTCCTGGATACCAGTTTTGCACAGTTGAATATTTTATTTCAGCATCATCCATCGCTATCAATTCTACTACAGCGGCGTGTAATTGATTTTCATCACGGCTCGGGGCAGTGCAGCCTTCAAGATAACTCACATAACTTCCTTCATCGGCGATTACGAGGGTTCTTTCAAATTGTCCCGTTCCGGCTTGGTTTATTCTGAAGTATGTAGAAAGCTCCATGGGGCAACGAACCCCTTTTGGAATGTAGCAAAAAGAACCATCACTAAAAACGGCACTGTTCAAGGCCGCGTAAAAATTATCGCGCTGAGGCACGACTGTCCCCAAGTATTTTTTTACCAATTCGGGATGGTTTTTTATTGCTTCAGAAATAGAGCAGAAAATAATTCCCTTTTCTGCCAAGGTTTTCTGAAAAGTAGTAGCCACGGAAACGGAGTCCATAACAATATCTACTGCAACACCGGCCAATTTCTTTTGCTCGTCCAAAGAAATACCCAACCTTTTAAAAGTATCTAAAAGCTCTGGATCTACTTCGTCAATACTATTGTATTTTGGTTTTTTATTGGGTGCGGAATAATAGGAAATATTTTGAAAATTTGGCTTTTCGTAATGCACGTTTGCCCAATCCGGCTCTACCATTTCCTGCCAATATCGGAAGGACTCCAAACGCCATTCGGTCATCCATTCGGGCTCTTCTTTCTTTTTTGAAATGGCACGAACTACATCTTCATTTATCCCTATGGGAAAAGTGTCAGATTCTATATCGGTATAGAAACCATATTCGTATTCCTTGGTTTCCAGTTCTTTTTTTAGATCATCTTCAGTATACTTGCTCATCCTCATTTATATTTTAAAGTGAAAAAGATTCTCCGCAGCCACAGGTACGGTTTGCGTTAGGGTTCTTAAATACGAACCCTTTTCCATTCAGGCCGCCGCTGTATTCAAGTGTAGTGCCAACTAAATATAAAAAGCTCTTTTTGTCTACGGCTATTTTTACATTTTCTTCCTCAAAAAGTTTATCGTCTTCGCCTAAATTATGGTCAAATTTCAGCTCATAACTTAGTCCTGAACACCCACCACTTTTTACGCCAACGCGAACAAAATCATTCGAAATATTAAAGCCTTCTTCGGCCATCAATTGTGCAATTTTGGTTTTTGCGCTTTCACTTACCTTAATCATATATAGATTAATTCTAAATTAGATGGCAAATATACATCAATTCACACTTTTAACCATACGGAAGTAGGATTTTAAAACTATGGGGCCATAGTTTTAAACAATAATTAACACCCCGTATTTTTTGGGGTTTTAGATTTGAAAATTACTTCAGAAATTAATCGGGATCCTGAAAATCAGGATTATTGATAAAAGAAGGGTCTGAAAGCGAAAGAAGAAATGCTTTTAAGTCTGCCTTATCAGATTCTGTTAAATGGACTCCGCCGCGAGATACGGCTTTCATCAGCGGATCAATGGTCCTGGAATACACAAGGCCTTCGCTATAATGGTTTATAACCTCATCCAAAGTTGCAAAGCGGCCATCGTGCATATAGGGCGCTGTGTAAGCTAAATTTCGGAGGGAGGGTGATTTGAACAGGCCATCGTCATTCGGGTCTCCGGTCACATTGCCCAAACCTTTGTCGGTAATGATTGCATCAAGACCGTTATTGTGAAAAATATTGTCTGTCCACAGTGGGCTGTTTTCATTGCCGTGGCAATGGAAACAATCTCCGCGCGATTCATCCATAAATATTTGAAACCCGTTTAATTCCTGGGGTGTAAGGTTGCCTTC
>JAGQYY010000082.1:3451-9542 GCA_020435825.1 Aequorivita sp. | reverse complement strand
AAAAAAAAAGAGTATTTAAGTTTTAACTATTATTTGTAATAGTTTGCATATTATTTTTGGTGTAATTGTTGTTATTGACTTTTGAAAATTTTATAACTATGTTGAAGAAATTTCTTTTAGTTGGTTTTATTGTAATTACTGCAAATTTGTTTGCCCAAATAGATTTGCCCAATAATTCCGTTCAGTTTGATTCTTCTCAATCTAATATGGACAGTCCTACCGGATTTGAGATTCCTGCAATCAAAGCACCAACACTTTCAAACACGAAGAATCCCAACACTCCCAACAATTCTGATTTGGGAACTGAAAAAGAGAATCAAATTGACATGCAAAATGGAGATGGGTTGCTGGAATATACTGGAACAAACAAAGCACCAAAATACTTTTCAAAAGATAAAGAAGAAAAACCCGAATTTGGAAAAGACCAATATTTAGGTGATTTTAAAACCACTGCAAAAACCGCTACCATAATGTACCGCGACCACGAATTTGTGGATGGTGACATGATCCGTGTTTATGTGAATGGGGATGTTGTTATACCCCATGCTAGGCTGGAAGGCAGTTTTAGAGGATTTGACCTTCCATTACAATCGGGCTTTAATAAAATAGATTTTGAAGCATTAAACCAAGGCTCTTCTGGCCCTAACACAGCCCAATTGAATATTTATGACGAAATAGGCAATTTGCTTGCCTCCTATGAATGGAATCTATTAACCGGTAATAAGGCTACTGCCATTTTGGTTAAGCAATAATTTTTTTAATTCTATTTTCTCAAAATATTTTTTAAAAGATTGGAGTTTCTCAAAAGTGTGTTTTAAATTTACGGGAAATACCAAAATATCATGAAAAAAGTATTGATTACCCTAGACTATAACCCCAATTCAGAAAAAGTTGTGAAAATGGGCTATGAACTTGCACAATTGATGCAGGCTGAAGTTTGTTTGTTTCACGTACTATCTGAGGTACGTTACTACGGAATGCAATACGAACCCTTTATGGGCTATGAAGGATATGCTTTTCCTGTGGATTATAAAATCCAAGAGGAATTTGTAAAAGTGGCGCAGGATTATCTTGACAAGACAAAAGCACATTTAAATGGAAACAATATTTCTACACACTTAGCTGAGGGAGAAACTGCTAATATGATTTTAGAATACGCTGAACAATGGCAAGCAGATTTAATTGTCATGGGAACCCATAGTCATGGTACTTTGGAAAAAATATTTTTGGGAACTGTAGCCTCAAGTGTTATGGAGCATACAAAAATCCCTGTTTATATGGTGCCAACTGGAGAAAAATAGGAGGGAAGTGAGTTGTTTTTTAAGGTGAATAAATAAACTTACCTTTGAAAAAAATAAATCTAGGTATGGCTCTAACCAATAACGATATAATGAAAAAATTGCGCGTAGCCCACAAACTACGTGATGAGGATATTGTAAAAATATGTTCGTTAGTGGATTTTGCAGTAACAAAAAGTGAACTTGGAGCCATCTTTAGAAATGAAAACCACGAAAAATATATGGAGTGTGGCGATCAGTTTCTTCGTAATTTTCTAAACGGATTGGTCATTCATCTGCGTGGACCTATGCCGGAAAAGAAAGCACAACCTATAAAAGATTCGTCGAAAACCAAGCCGAATCCACGTCCGAAATATAAAACAAGTCACAAAAAATAAAAAAGCTGAATTGCGTTTCTTCAATCCAGCTTCAGTTGCTTTTCGGTTTTTTATTTTTCAATACACGTATCTGCATGTTTTTCTGATTGTGGGATCTTCAAAGAGGTGTTGGTTTCCGTTTAGGTAATTCAACGTATGCTGCTTTTGTGATCCGCATTTAATTCTCTTTTGAATGTTTCTCAAGGTTTTCATAGTCAATCGTTCTTGGTTTTAATAATTGGCGTTATTTAAAACGTCTTTTCATATTCCAACTGTATGCTTTGGAATTTTGTGGTCTGTGCTGTTTTTCGTTACTGTCCAATGTTCTCATGATTTTTAAGTTTTAAATGTTTAATAATTATTTTTTAGCGAAATCTTCTTTTCAAGTTCCAAGAATATGATCTTGAAGTTTTCATTTTTTCTGTCAATTGGTTACTGTTTAAAGTTCTCATAATAAAATAGTTTTTTTGGGTTATACTTAAAAGACGCAACAGTTTAAAATTTGTTACAGTACTATGTAATGCAAAGTAATGATTTAACGTAATATTAACTTTTGTTCTTAATAGATCTTCAAAATCGTTAATAAATATTGTTTAACATAGCATTAACCATCAACGCTTTGCCAAATGGTTGCAGGGTAGGTGCTTTCAGTATATATTTGCAGCCTGAAATAGTTTAAGTCATATTTATATTGCCATTTAAGTTTCCATGAACACCGTTAAAAAAACTGAAACAAATAAATTAAAGCGTGCCCATTTGTATTATAAATACACTGGGTTTTACTCTTTTGTGGGACAAAGCCTTAAGAAGGCTATTATTCCTATAGTCTTTATTATTGCCGCCCTTATTGTAGTTGATTTGTATGTAATCGATTTCAGTAATCTTTTCACATATATTACTGAAACCTATGCGCCAGTAAATATTCTATTGGTTTTTCTTGCTTCCGAATCACTTTTAGGACTTGTGCCACCTGAAATATTTATCGCTTGGAGTGATAAAATGCCGGAGCCAATTCTTTATCTGACGCTTCTTGCAACGCTTTCATATATTGGTGGAATTATCTCTTATTTCATCGGGAAATGGATTTTTACCATTCCAAGGGTTTATGCCTATATGGAAGGAAAAATGAAGAAGCACCTTAAGCAAATTCGTAAATGGGGTGGTTTCTTGATTGTTGTTGGTGCGCTGTTGCCAATTCCATATTCTATAACGAGTATGGCTGCGGGAACCATTCACTATAAATTTAGAAACTATCTATTGTTTGGTTTACTTCGATTTGTGAGGTTTTATCTTTATGCCATTGCCATATTCAATCTGGTGTAGTACTTTTGATTTACAAAGCGTTTTGCTTTGAAAAAAATTACTTTTCATTAAAAACTTCACCTTTCTTTTAAATGGAGAAAAACGATCCCTACGCTGCATTACGATTTCGGGAGTTTAATATTTTTCTGCTTGTCCGCTTCGCAATGGTTTTTGCGTGGAGCATGCAGTTTGTGGTTATTGAATGGGAAGTTTACAGTATTACCAAAAATCCACTTTCTTTAGGTATTATCGGTCTAATGGAAGTAGTTCCTGCGGTTTCCGTGGCACTTTTTGCAGGACATATTGTAGATCAGCGCGAGAAGCGTAGTCTTTTGTTTAAATGTATTTTTGGTTTTTCTGTGGTTAGTCTTGGCCTTTTTTTGCTTACTTGGCCACGCGTGGTTAGCGATCTATCTACAAACACGATACTTTACTCCGTTTATTTTTTGGTTTTTCTCGGCGGAATTGTTCGGGCTTTTTTAGGACCTACTATTTTTTCCTTGTTCTCTTTATTGGTTCCAAAAAAAGTATATCCCAATGCTGCTACTTGGAGTAGTTCAGTTTGGCAAATGGGTTCAGTGGTTGGTCCCGCTGCGGGAGGTTTCTTTATCCATTGGATTGGGGTGCATTGGTCCATGTGCTTTGTTTTTGCTTTTTCTTTAATGGCTTTATTGCTCTTGCTACAAATTCCGAAGAAGCCTATTTTAAATCCAAATATTGGGGAGCCTGTTATGAAAAGCCTAAAAGAAGGGATCAAATTTGTGATGAATACTCGGGTAATTTTAGGGGCACTTACCTTAGATATGTTTGCTGTGCTATTTGGTGGGGCAGTGGCGCTGTTGCCCATTTATGCTCAGGATATTCTTAAAGTTGGCCCAGAAGGTTTCGGAATTCTTCGTGCAGCCCCAGCTGTTGGCGCTTTGCTAATTATGTTTACATCAGCACATTTTCCACTGAATAAAAACGCAGGAATGAAATTGCTAGCTGCAATATTTGGGTTTGGGGTTTGTATCATTGTTTTTGGAATTTCCACATGGTTTTGGGTTTCGGTAATTGCACTTTTTCTGAGTGGTGCCACCGATGGAATTTCTATGGTAATCCGTCAAACGATTCTTCAACTTCGAACTCCAGATGCAATGCGCGGAAGGGTGGCCTCCGTTAATTCTATGTTTGTGGGTTCTTCCAATGAATTAGGCGCTTTTGAAAGTGGGCTTACCGCAAAATTGATGGGCACGGTTACCGCCGTAGTTTTTGGTGGCGGTATGACCTTACTTACTGTTCTTGGCACGGGATTTTTTTTCCCAAAACTTCGAAAGCTGGATCTCCAGAAGGATTTGGAGGAGCATGAGCGGGAATAAGATATTAGAATTTATTAAGCCTTGTTTTTTAATAGGAATGTTGCATTCTGCATCGGGAGGGCAGGGTTGTGGAAGATTGCGCGCTATCCCTTTGTCATTTGGAATCATGGAGGTTACCAAAGAAGATTAAAAGCAAAAAGGCAATGTCGGCCATACTGCCTGCATTTACGGAGGGCATTGAATTTCCCATAATTGAAAGAGGTTTAGCGCTCTCATTTCAAAAAACAAAAAAAGTACGACAGTTTTTTCCGCTTTGGAAACACGTTTCAAAAGAATACCTTAATTTTAAACGGTAGTTAGAAATTCACACTTTTAAAATGATTAAAAACGAAAACCATACAATTCCAAAAGATTTTACATCCTATTTGATGGAAACTGTTGGTTTACCTGAAACTGAGGCGGAACAACTATCACTTCCATTAGCACGGATGCACTATGAAAGAGGGAGTATTCTCTTAAAAAGGGGAGATATATGCAAGCATTCATTTTTTGTTGAAAAAGGATTGTTGCGATCTTATATGCTGGATGAAAGTGGAAAGGAACACGTTATACAGTTTGCTCCTGAAAATTGGTTTATCGTTGATAGAAGTAGCGTTTATTTTAATGACCCTTCAGAAAGTTATATTGAAGCCATTGAAGATACGGAAGTGGTTTTTATAGGGGAAGATTTTATGTGCCATGCCGCCGAAGTAAGCCAAATTTTTGGTCGCTACAATGATAAATTGCTGCACAATCACATTCGGCAAATGCAGAAAAGGATCAACCTATTATTGGGCGCTACTGCAGAAAAACGATATTTGAGTTTTATTGAAATGTATCCAGATTTATTGCTTCGCGTTCCACAGTGGATGATTGCTTCCTATTTGGGGATTACTCCGGAAAGTTTAAGCAGGGTTCGAAAAGAGCTGGCGCATAAAAATTTTAAGCCAAGCTAAGATTTTTCAAAGGAAAAGCCTGTCAAATAAATTCAACAGGCTTAAAAGTTTTTTTTCTTTTTTTAATTATTCCAAATACCCGAATTTTCCCATATTATAATCGCTTATTGCTTGTATAAGCTCGCTACGTGTGTTCATCACAAATGGGCCTTGGGCCGCAATTGGTTCATTTATGGGTTCACCACTTAAAACCAAAACTACGGAGTCATCGGTTGCTTCAATGGTGAATTCTTCGCCGTCATTTGCGAACAATCCCAAGCTATCGGTTTTTATTTCTTCTTGATCGTTCACTTTTATATTCCCTTCAATTACTAAAACTGTAGTATTGTACTTATCAGGAAAACTGAATGTTGCTTTCCCGCCTTTATTCAACTTTGCGTTTAGCATATGAACAGGGGTAAAAGTGTAAGCCGGACCCTTTTCACCTTTGTATTCCCCGGCAATAACTTCAACAATACCGGCATTATCTGGAAGTTGAACTTTTTTCATTTCAGCATTTGTAATTCCCTGGTATTTTGGGGCGCTCATTTTGTCCTTTGCAGGTAGGTTCACCCACAACTGCACCATTTGGAAATATCCACCAGCTTTACTGAATTCTTCTTCATGATATTCTTTATGCAGAATTCCCGAAGCGGCTGTCATCCATTGCACATCACCTTCGCCAATTACACCGCTGTTACCTGAGCTATCGTGGTGGGCAACGCTTCCTTTGTAAGCAATTGTTACCGTCTCAAAACCTCTGTGTGGATGCACACCAACACCTCGGGGCTGGTCAGTGGGAGGGAAGTAATACTTACTATTGTAATCCATCATTATGAATGGATCCATTCTTTCAAAGCCTT
>JAGQYY010000082.1:0-3352 GCA_020435825.1 Aequorivita sp. | reverse complement strand
GGGGCTGGTCAGTGGGAGGGAAGTAATACTTACTATTGTAATCCATCATTATGAATGGATCCATTCTTTCAAAGCCTTTCTGAATTCCGGAAGGAATATATTGGTGTACTCTAAACCCGTCGCCAACCATGTGAGGGGTGGGAGGTGTAAATACGCGTTCAATTTGTCTTGTTTTCATTTTAATCGTTTTTATTTTATATCGTAAAATTACGCCATAAAACACTGTTTTACATTGATGTATGTTAAGAACCGCTTGTGACTAATTATACTTGAAACCAGAAATCGAGAACTCTGTTTTACAAAACAAAGTCCTCGATTCTTTAAAAGGGGAACAGTAAAATCTTAAAAAAATTATTGTTTTACAAATTGCAGTGAAGCAATCAATTTCACTTTATCGCTTACTACAACACTTCCGGCTTCGGTCATTGCGTTCCATGTTAAGCCGAAATCTTTTCGGTTTATGTGGCCTTCAAATTCAAAACCAGCTTTTGTCTGTCCGTAGGGATCAACTGCTGTTCCGTTGTATTCCGTTTCCAATTCAACTTCTTTGGTAACTCCTTTTATGGTTAAGTCACCTATCATTTTATTTCCGTCAAATGATTTCGATTTGAAAGTTAACTTCGGGTTTTTTTCGGCTCCAAAAAATTCATCACTTTTTAAGTGATTGTCGCGATCTTTATTGTTTGTGTTCACGGAATCAATTTCTGCTGAAAATGAAAAATTACCCTTTTTAAAATCATCATTTGAAGCTTCAACCTTGCCATCAAATTTTTCGAAACTACCCGTTACGGTAGAAATCATCATATGCTTTACCTTAAAATTGATTTCGGAATGTGTAGCATCAATATTCCAAACTGTTTTTGCATTGTCCATATTTATATTTTTTTGTTATTAATTATTTATAGGACAAAATTAAGGCGCACAACCAACCCTTGCATTGATGTATGATAAGAAATAGGTTTAAAAGTTATAGTTGATCTATTTATTCATCTCCTCCAATAACTGGTCATAATCCTCAATCTTTATGTGAAGCACACCACCTAAACTGATTATTGGGGTAGTAACAGAATCAATCTTGACGATAGCATTTGCAAAAGCTGGCGCCAATTGGGCTTTCAAGTCGGGCTTTTCAGAAAAACGATAAGAAGTATATAAATAACGGCTTTTGTCTAAACCAGAAATAAGGCTGTCACAACTGTTGCAATTTTCAGGAATATAGACAATAACCTTTTTTCGGGGTTCAATTTTAATAGGCTCAAATTCCCTTCGTAATGCACGGCGGGAAAGACTATCGCTTACATTTAACTCATATGTGTAATGGGCTTTTTTACCTCTATCAACAATCAAGTTAGCTAACATGACTTTTGATGCAGCTGGAACTCGAACCGCTCTCGGCACACTTTTACTTTGACGAAAGTTTGTGCCTTCAACAGTTATGGAAACATCTAAGTCTTGTTCGTTTTTGTTGAGTGCATACAGGAAAAGGCGGTTGGCCTTTGCTTCTTCAACAATTTCTATGGGTCTTTCTTGTGAAAATAGTGGAGTACAGCTTATTGTAAATACAAAAATGAAGAGCAATTTTTTTAGCATTTTGGATAATTTTATATCTTTTCGAAGATATAAATTTCAACAGGAATTAAAAAAAATAAATAAAGAAACCAAAATAGGAACTTCTAATAATTGTAAAGAAACATAAAAAAGAAATCGCCTAAAAATTACTTTTTAGACGACCTCTTATATATAGGTATTTACAAAACTTTTAATCAGAAATGATTATTTTTTTAGTTTCTATAACCCTATCATCACTTATAATCTTTAAAATATAATTTCCAGGTTTTAATCCACTAACATTCAATTGTAATGTTTGTAAATTTGTTACTGCCTGCTTTTGTTCAATAGTTCCACCGAGGTTATAAATTACCACTTCCGTTTTAGCCTTTTTATTAATATCTTCGGATAATTGGATATTTAATATATTTTTTGCTGGATTTGGGCTTATCCTAGAAGGTTCACACTCATCGCCACAAACTCCAATTGGACCGAAGTTTTTTGTATAGGTATCTGTGCAAATCTCATCAAAAGAACCAAAATTATTTACAAAACCGCCAGTTACTTTTACCTTCATAACTCTATTGTTGCAATAGACCGGAATATTGAGTATAAAATTTCCGTTTGATTGTGTAATTCCAGAATAGGTTGCCACAGATCCATTTTTAAAGGTAACTTCAAATGTGCTACTTACCGAACTCCATCCCGAAGGTAGATTATTATCAGCGACGAAATATAAAGTTTGATCACAAGGATAACCTAGGGCTGCAATACTGGCAATAAAATCCTCACAGGATGACTGTGCATTGATTGTCGAAAATGACATCGTTAAAAATAAGAAAAATAACATTTTTTTCATGACTATAGATTTAGGGGATTGATATTTATTTAGTTAAAAATACATTAATATTTAAATCAAAACAACTAAAATTTAAATTATTACACATAAAATATGTTAAAAAAATTATTTTATAAATTTAATTAGTCCTTTCCCCATCTATTACATTCCGGAATTTTTTTCATAATGGCACGGTTCCTATGGCCATACCGATACTGGTAACCAAGTTCGTCCATTAAAGTTGATGGTATGTTTCCATTGGTAAGTATCTGCTCGGAAAGCTTTGGTGGCAGCACAAAGGTAAGGTTGCCATAGACATCATAGATATAGTAGGTGTCGAGGCTTATTACGCCCGTGGCATCTTTTCGCCCCCCCCTGCTGGCGCGCATGGATGCTCTGGATGTTTAAACGTGCTGGAAATGAAAACAATAACATTATCGGTAGCCAGTTTTGGCAACAAAACAACAAGCCTATTGAGTTATGGAGCACTACGGTAATTAAAGAGAAGTTTAATTATACACAACAATCCTGTAAAAGCTGGTTTGGTTACCGAGCCTTGGGAATGGAAACACAGTAGTGCTAGAAATTATGCTGGGCGTGATGCGGTTATTGAAATTGATGACATTGGGTTTCTTGGTTAGGCATGGCCTTCAGGAGTATCGAAGGCTGTTTTGGAACTTGTTTGTTGAGGAACACGGGCGGGACGCCCGCGCCAGCTGTGGAAACATTAAAGAAATCCATTTTGAACAGCTTTAACTAAATCACCCATAGTTAAATCTTCAAATTCTTTTTTCTTTTTAAATATATCTGTCCAGCTTGGTTCAGAACGGAAATATTTATCAAAATTAAATTTGCTATAATCAACCTTAAATTTGTTACAAAACTTAATTAAGATATCGGAAGCATCATCCCCATATATCTTTAAATCTCCTTGGACAGTTGTGTTCAAATCAATATCAAAATCAT
>JAGQYY010000081.1 GCA_020435825.1 Aequorivita sp. | reverse complement strand
ATTGACAAATCTTTTGATTGCGCAATCGCCAAAACGCCTTCGGTAGAACTTCGGTAGGCTAATTTTTCATAAATATCTGAAGCGATTTCAATGAATTCTACTTCGCTATTTGCGGTTTCCTTCAGTATAAAAATTTCTTCTTCGGAAATGATTTTGGGACAAAAAAGAAGGGTTTTTAAAAGATAACCCCCTTTTATTGCCAGTGAAATTTCGCGCAGTCCTTCAATTACAAAAAGTTGTGTTTTGCGACGTTCGCGCGACTTTTCCTGTAATAAAACAATCTGCTTTATCAACGGATTCTGAAAACTTGTGATGTTTTTGCACATACCTTGTTTGAAAAAATGTCTCGCAAAGGTAGTATTCGCAATTTATTTTTACTACTAATTGCTAACCGCTAATTGTTTACTGTTAACTGAAAACTTTTTCCAAAGATAGGCTACTGAAATTTATATCCTGTGCCCAAATTGATGCGAAAACCAAAACCAATATTAAAATAGTTTACACCTCCAAAGGTGTCTTCCAGTTCTTTTGGTACATCTATATTCATAAAATCATGGCGCAATTCCGGGGCTAAATAAATTGAGACATAGTTTGCCAATTTATAGCTTACCTCCGGTCTTAGCCATAGCGCTGTGGCGTTGTCTTCAAAACTATCGCCCAAGCCTTTGTTGAAATAGCCCGAATAGCCAACGCCCAAACCAATGGAAAGGTCAAACCGTTCCAATTGTTTTTCATAGCCAATTACACCTCCCAATACTAAATTGGACATTTCATCGTAATTTCCTACAAGGTTTCGGTTGGTGACATCTGCAAAAAAGAAACTCATGGCTGGACCAATATAAAAATCTCCCAAAACATTTAGTTTAAGTTGTGCTTGTGCGCCCATTTTTAAATCCATTCCATCGTTTACAAAATTTTCTCCAAAAGCAATGGGCAGATAGGCTCCTGCAGTAATGCTACCTACTTTGGTTCCAAGATTAGTTTGTTCTTTGGCTGTTTCATTTTCTATTTCCGTTTCCGTTTCCGTTTGTTGCGCAAAAGTAACTCCTGTAAAAAGTAGGGAAATGAAAAGTGTTCTAATATTCAAAAACATAATTGACTGGAGGATTTGTTACTGGAATTTCAATGGTTTGTGCGGGCCCGTTGTTTAGTTTGTACTCAAAAACAGCAACGGAGCCTAAAATACTTTCACCACCTATGGTTCGGTTTTCTGAATTAACATCCAAAAAGTCTTGAGTGGACTGGTCAAATTCACAAACAACGTTGTTAAATTCTAAGGAAAGATGACAAACTATTGAAGTGTATGAAAGTGTGTACTCCACAGTATTATTATCACCTGGAAGGTTTTTTAATAATAGTGAAAAAGAACCTAAACCACTAAGCGTTACAGTCCCCATATCTAATAATAACTGTTCATTTTCACCTTCAGAAGAAAATACTTTGCTGGCATAATCGGGGTTTTCATTTTCGAAATTGATGCTGGACGCTATATTTACCAAGACATGTAAGGGGTCAGTATTCGCGTTAAGGGAAGTAAGCTCAAAGTTTCCATTTGCGTCTGTGCTGGTTTTGGAAAGAATGCGATTTACGGCTTCAGTTTTTATGGAAATATTGGATAATGCATTCCCGTTTTGGTCAACTATTTTTCCTTTAACCAAGAGCCGTTCATTATTGGTTATTTCAAGTTTTTCGCAACTTGAAAATAATAGTAAGACACCAAAGAGAATGATTTTGTATAAAGAGGATTTCATTTTTTTTCAACGTATTAATATAGCAAGATTACTAAAAAAAGACAAAACGGTCAAGTATAAAATGCAAGATTCGAGTTCAATTTCACAGCGTTTTGCCCTCATAATAATTAACAACCAAGGCCACCATATAATCATAGCTCATAATTCCACGGCTTTGATTATTTGCCTTTAGGAAATTGTCCCAGAACATTTTTGAGAAATCCTCAAACGGGTTTTGGTAGCTTTCCCAAAAGTCGCGCATTTCCTTATAGCTTTCCAGAATCCCAGGATTTATAGTTGTTAAGAGTTCTTGATATTTAGCTTCGTCCCGTCGTGCCACTTCGTTTATTAAATAACGCAATGTAAAAATATAGCCAGTATATTGCATATAAATGTCATCATTATGAAGTGTGGAAAGGGTGGCTATAAAATTAGCTTCATTTTCGGCGGCATAACCTATTTGGTGGGCTTCTTCGTGGCAAGCAACTGCAGGAAATTTATAGGTTTTCATTAAATTATTCACCTGTGCCTCACCTGAAAAAGGATTCAGATAGCCACTATAGCCCATATAAGTAAGCCCCAAACTCCATCCGCTTTTTTTGATACTTCTTGGCGACAGAGCAAGTTGCGGAAATTCCTTTTCAAGATTTTTATAACCATTTAAAGTTTTTTTGAACATTTCTTTTTGAGAGTAGGGAAGTTCTATTTTTACGCTATCAGCAAAACCAAGTTCGCGGTGCATAGCGTTGCTTTTTTCAATGAAACGATTTGTGGTTTCCATAAGCTGCTCCGTGGTATAATCGTTATTTATATTCAAGGACTTATGTAGTGGAAGCCTGTAATAATTAAAGCCCCAAAGCACGTGGAACATAAAATAAACTACTGAAACGGCTGCAAGAATATCCACAAAAAAGCCCACTTGGTCGTTCTGCCGAAGCCTTTTCAAATTTTTATAAAGCCAGCGAATGGCTACTATTGCAATAAGCAGATAAAACAGATCGCCCACCGAAAACGGAACCCAGCCAAAAATATAGCGGGAGATTTTTGAAATCCACGGATAAATACCCTGACTGTAATATTTCTCTACAAATTCTGGAAAATGCTTTAAAACTTGAAGCGCAATAATCTGCACTATAAGAAATAACGTGAGGAATGCTGATGTTCTTTTTTGCATAATCCAAACTTACGAAGGAATTCTTTCTCTACATAATTTTTATAGCAGATACAAAACCGTAATTTTGTGTTCCTAAAATTTTTAAAATATGAATGAAGCAATAAGAAACCTTAAACCCAAGGCGCTTTGGAACAAATTTGCAGACCTTAACGCTGTGCCGCGTCCTTCAAAAAAAGAAGAACGCGTTATTGCGTTTATGAAAGACTTTGGGAAAAGTCTTGGTTTGGAAACTATGGAAGATGAAGTTGGCAACGTAATAATCCGAAAACCAGCCACCAGAGGAATGGAAGACCGCAAAGTTGTGGTCCTTCAAAGCCATTTAGATATGGTTCACCAAAAAAATAACGATACCGATTTCAATTTTGATACACAAGGAATCGAAATGTATGTAGATGGAGATTGGGTACGCGCAAAGGGCACCACGCTTGGAGCCGATAATGGTCTGGGCGTCGCCACAATCATGGCCATTCTTGAAAGCAACGAAATTGAACATCCCGCAATAGAAGCACTTTTTACGATAGATGAAGAAACTGGAATGACGGGCGCAAAAGGATTGAAAGGTGGTTTGCTGAAAGGCGATATTCTCTTGAACCTTGATACGGAAGAGGACGATGAAATAGGAGTGGGTTGTGCCGGTGGCGTTGATGTTACTGCAACGGGAATGTATTCAGAAATGGATGCTCCAAAAAATGCAATTGCATACACCATTAAAGTGAAAGGTTTGAACGGTGGCCACAGTGGTATGGACATCATCAAAGGTTTGGGCAATGCTAACAAACTGATGAACCGTTTGCTTTTTGTGACCAAAGACTTTATGCAATTGGCAAAACTTGAGGGCGGAAGTCTTCGCAATGCCATTCCTCGTGAAAGTGTGGCACACGTAGTGGTTTCTTCCGAAGAAAAGTTTCTTGCTGCTTTTGAAAAGATGAAGAGGGATATTCTTTTAGAATACAAGTCTTTGGAATCCAAACTTTCCATTACTGCAGAAAAAAGCAATGAAACTTTCAATAAAGTAATGACCGATAAAGATCAAGAAAATTTTTTGAACGCTATGAATGCTGCGCACAATGGCGTTTACAGAATGAGTCCCGATATTGAAGCTTTGGTGGAAACTTCAAACAACATTTCCAAAGTTACAGTTGACAAGGGAAATATAAAAATTGAAAATTTAACCCGAAGCTCTGTGGAATCTTCTAAAGAGGTTTTGGCAAACGCATTGACTTCTACTTTCGAACTTGCTGGTTACGAAGTTAAATTAGCTGGAGATTATCCAGGTTGGGCACCTAATATGGACAGTGCTATTTTGAAGGTTTTGGACGGTCTTTACCAAAAAATGAATGGCAAAAAAGCAAACGTAGCCGCTTGCCACGCTGGCTTGGAATGTGGAATCTTAGGTCAGAATTATCCTAAGATGGATATGATTTCCTTTGGGCCGACCATTAAAGGGGCACACTCTCCCGATGAACGCGCAAGTATTTCTTCCGCCCAAAAGTATTGGGAATTTGTGTTGGAAATTTTAAAGAACATTCCGAAGAAGTAAAAAGGAGAAAATAGAATAAAGATCAAAGAAAAAAGAGGAACTATTTTAAAAAATGGTTCCTCTTTTTGTATTTAAGCTAGACTTAGATTATTGCGCTATTTCAACAATCTCTAAGTTGAAAATCAATTCAGAATCTGGAGGGATAACACCTGGAATTCCTCTTTTTCCATACGCCAAATGTGATGGAATAAAGATTGTGGCTTTGTCACCGACCTTCATGTTTAACAATCCTTCACGGAAACCTGGGATCAGCTGCGCTTCTGCGCTGTAATCCGTAGGTACCGGAACATATTGTTCGGCAGCTTTGCGCATTTCATCAACCATTTCAAACTTTTCTGCATTTGATAATATGTTGGAATCAAACATATGCCCATCAGCAAGGTAACCCGCATAGTTCATTAAAATTTTATCACCTTCTTTTGGTTGCGGCCCTGTTCCTTTTTCAGTAAAATAGATTTTAACTCCTGAAGGAAGCGAATCAGCTTTTGCCCTAATGGCGTCAAGCTCTTTCAGTTGTTCAGCGGCTACTTTATTTATGCGTTCTTCTTTTTCTTTCTTTTCTTTTTCAATCTTACCCATCTCTTCAGTGAAATAAGGAACTTTAATATTTCCTTTATTTATAATATTCACGGATTGTATAGTAACAGGCTCTTTTGGTTTGTCGCCAGGTTTTTCTGTTTCAAGGTTTCCGATTGAATCAACAACTTCTTGTCCAATTACAATTTCCCCAAAAACAGTGTGGCGACCGTCCAACCAGGGTGTATCTTTCAAAGTGATAAAAAACTGGCTACCATTAGTTCCAGGACCTGAGTTGGCCATTGCCAAAAGTCCTTTTTTATTGAAGCGAATTGTGTCAGTTATTTCATCAGGAAAAGCATAGCCAGGACTTCCTGTGCCATCTCCTTTTGGATCACCACCTTGAATCATGAAATCCTTGATAACACGATGAAAGGTAAGTCCGTCATAAAAACGTTTTCCTTTGTAAAGAGAATCTACCATACTATTGGTACCTTCTGCCAATGCCACGAAGTTCGCAACAGTTAGCGGTGCACTTTCGTTTTTAAGTTTGGCGACAAAAGTTCCTTTGTTTGTAATAAATTCTGCATATACTCCATCTTTAAGATCAGGATATTTTTCCTGGCAAGAAGCAAGTGCAAGTGTAAGGGTTAAAAATAAAAATGTTAGTTTTTTCATGTTTGTTAATTTAATTTTCGTTTGTTTGTTCAATTGAGTGTAAAGTTACAGTGCTCTGCACCGGAATGTTGGAGCCGAGTTTTTCTTCAATCCCATAATAGCCATAAGCTTTATAGGAAGGAAAAAGGAAGGTTACTGTTTCACCTTCTTTCATAAGTTTTATGCCTTCGCGAACACCAGAGATGAGGTCTTGGTTGCTTTGATCTACTTTGTAATGTTGCAGCCCATTTTCTTTTTCTGAAAGAATCAAACTGCCGTTAAGATCTTTAATATCATAGGAAAATTTTACAACATCGCCAAAATCTGGCATTTCAGCGGTTGTGGTATCACGTTTGTTGTAAAAATACCAAAATCCGTTTTCGGAAGAAATGTAATTATGTGTAGAGTCTTTAGCTATAATTTCCCCGATGAAGTTTTTCTCATCGTCGTAGATTTTTTTGTTTCTTTCTGCAGACTCTTTTATGAAAGTTCCAGAATGACTTTGCACTGGGGGTCTTGCCTCAGGGCTTTTGCAGGAAATAATTACTGCCGAAAAAAATAAAAAATAAAACAGCTTATGAAGCATCTGTGAGTTTATTTTTATAACGGGGCAAGATACTAATAAATTCAGATATGGTTTTGTTAAGATCCTGTGAACTTTTTCCACCGGCAGCATTAATGTGGCCACCGCCGCTGTAGTGGTTACGCGCAAAATCATTCACAGAAAAGTTTCCTTTGCTTCTGAAGGAAATCTTCACAAGGTTTTCCTGCTTGTTTTCAATAAAAATTACAGCAAAAATAACTCCTTTTACAGATAGCGCATAATTTACAAAACCCTCGGTGTCGCCTTTTTTGAAGTTGTGGTCGTCCAGTTCTTTTTGGGTGAGGGTAATGTAGGCTGTATGCAATTCAGGAAGAATTACAAGATTATTTAAGGCTACTCCCAAAAGTTTCATCCGCTCTGGGCTGTTAGTATCGTAAACATTTTGATTTATGATGGCACTTTCGGCACCGGCCTCAATCAATTTAGCAGCTACTCTGTGCGTGGTTGGGCTGGTGGAGGAGAAGCGGAAGGAGCCGGTATCGGTCATTATTCCTGTGTAGAGATTTACGGCAATTTCCTTTGATAGCTTATCGGACTGTCCCAATGCGTCCATAAAGTGATAGATCATTTCGGAAGTGGAACTCATTTTAACATCACTATAGGTTGCAACAGCATAATCTGCAGGTTGCTGGTGGTGGTCTATCATCACAAATTTTGCGGGTGCGTTTTCCAAAACAGCTTGTAGTTCACCGCCCACTCTGTCTAAACTGTTAAAATCCAAAGTGAAAATTAAATCGGCATTGTCAAATATTTCGTCAGTTTTCTGAACTTCTTTTTCATAAATAATGATTTCTTCACAACCTGGCAGCCACTTTAAAAAATCCGGGAAGTCATTCGGCATAACTACAGTTGTATTATGCCCCAAGCTTTTTAAAAAAAAGGAAAGTCCCAAACACGATCCCACCGCATCACCATCGGGATTTTTATGTCCCACAATCACAATTTTTTTGGGTGAAGAAAGTAATGCTTCAACAATCTTGGTAGTTTCTTTATCCATAAGGGGCGAAGATACGAAAAGCCCCCTAACCCCCAAAGGGGGAATTATTTGGTTTCTATTATTTTTAAATCCCAAAAGTATCAACTGTCAGTCTGAGCTTGTCGAAGACCCAAATCCCAAACTTTGATCTTTCAGCTTTGAGCTTTAAACTATAAACACTACTTTTGCCGAAATTTTAAAAACGCAATGAGAACAGACAGAACATTCACAATGTTAAAGCCAGATGCTGTTGAAAAAGGACACATCGGCGCCATTCTTGAAAAAATTAACGCTTCCGGATTTAGGATCGTAGCGATGAAACTTACCCACATGACCACGCAGGATGCGCAAGCATTTTATGCAGTTCATAGTGAGCGCCCATTTTACGGCGAATTGGTAGAATATATGACGCGTGGGCCTATTGTTGCGGCAATTCTTGAAAAGGAAAATGCAGTTGAGGATTTCCGTACGTTGATTGGAGCTACCAACCCAGCAGATGCCGCTGAGGGTACCATCCGTAAATTATATGCAGCCTCTATAGGCGAAAACGCCGTTCACGGAAGCGATAGCGATGAAAACGCAGCTATTGAAGGCGCTTTCCATTTTGCGGGCCGCGAAATGTTTTAAGCATTTACAAACTAAATATTAATTGAAAACGCCTTCCGATTTGGAAGGCGTTTTTATAAACGTTCTCGATATTTTATAAATCCAAAAACTTCAATTATTTTTTCATTAGGCTTTATTCTATATACAATTGTATATCCCTTAAATATTAAATCGCGAATATTTTCATCTTCAAAATAAATTGATTTTCGTTGTTTATAAGGTAGCTCACTTAAATTTTTTAATGAATTCAAAATATCTTTTTTGAAATTTCTCGCAGCAATAGGCTTATCCTTTGCAATAAACTCTACTTGATCTGCTAATTTTAAGGAAAAGCTTTTAAGGATTTTTATTTTCATATTTTAAAATCCTTTCTTCCATAACCCGCTCCAATTCTTCCATTGAAATAAATTCTGCATAGCCGTTGTCTATTTCTTCAATTTCTTTTGAAAGGTATTCTTTTTCAAAAGTATTTTCCTCAACAACCTTTACATCATCTGGATTGAATTGTTGCAATAACCACAATACTTTATCGTAAATTTTATTGCTGATTTCAAGCTTAATGGTTTTCATGAAAAAAAAAATTTATTTCAAATTTAGTGTTATTTGGTATATTATTAGGATTATTCACCCTTTAATTAGCTTTTTAATTGAAACTATTTTTCCCTTTTTCAAAAGATTCACAAAGTAAATTCCTTCAGAAAGGTTTGGGAGGGAAATGCTGTTGTTTTGCTTTAAATCGGTTTGGGCAAAAAGCTTTTTGCCGTTAACATCAACAATTTCGATGGAAATTCAGTCAAGTTCCGGAATATTTAATTTTTTTAATATCATTTGCCCTTAAAGTTTATTATCAAAGGTATTATTATTTAAAAATTAGCGTCGATTTATCTCAATATCAATTTTTTAATCAATTCCTTCCCCAATTCCTCGTTTAGTAACTTGATTATTTTTTCCTTGCCATAACTCAGTTCCTCGCGCAAAACCGAAGAGGAAAGTTGTACGTAAAGTGTGTCGCGGTCCAGTTTTACGTCGGTTGTATATTTTGAAATTGCTGAACCCATAACCAAATCCCAAGCTTGTTTTGCATTCACTTTGTCCAAACCCTTTTCCAGATTGTTGGTTTGGATAAAATCCTTGAGTACATCGCCAAGGCTTGTATTTTCTGCGTTTCTTTTGGGCATTTTAGTTGTTGGTTGTTAGTTTTTGGTTGATGGGTTTTCAAAATCAAATTTTTTGAATTTTGAATAATTATAAATCTTATTGTCCCTGTTTTTCACGGTCAATGTGCTGTCTTTCGCTTCAATTACGGTTTCTTTCCATGCGTCAAATTGGGTTTTATAATACATTCGCAGACTGTCTTCCTCGATTTTCAAAGTGAAATTTTCCGAAACGCCGTTTGTGGTAAAGGTGCCGTCAAATTTAGGCGAAACCTTAGTGCGTGTGCCACTGTCGCCTTTCAATTCAATATAATCAACCACCGTATTAATATCAAATTCCTTTTTTTCGCCATCGGGCATTTTTACGCTTTTTATTTCCCAATAGCCGCTGAGGTTTTGTTTTTGGGCTTCGGGATTGGGTTTTTCGCAGGAAATAGCAAAAACCAATAAAAAAAGGATCATAAATTTTAAATTCATAGCTATTTTTAATTTGTGTTTTTCCGTCTTCTCTGTGTCTCTGTGGTGTAAAATTACCACGGAGGCACAGAGGGCACAGTGTTAGTTAGACAATGGAAACATCCTGTAACTCTGATGCACTTTTTTAATCACTTCCTCCGTGCGTTCCGCATGCGTGTCGCTAATGAACAATTGCCCAAAATTTTCCTTGTCCACCAAACTGATTAAAT
>JAGQYY010000080.1:6416-9814 GCA_020435825.1 Aequorivita sp. | reverse complement strand
CAAATTTAATGAAAACACTAAGCACAATACTGTTGTTTGCCGTTTTGCTTTCCTGCAGCAAGGACGACAACAATAACACCGATGATGGCGGTGGAGGGCAAGGAAACCTAAGTGGATTTACCTTTGGTAACCAAACCTACACCACAGACCGTGGCGAATATTTTGATGCCGATGGAAACGCCTATGTCTTTTTTGTTGACAGCAATTTGAATACCGTAGCCAACGCTCAGTTTGTGTTTTCAAAGGATTTTGAAATGCTCGGCAATGGAACCTATGAATTTATGGAAGACCGGTTTGACCCAAACTATAATGAAGACTCAAACTTCTGGGCAGGGTCAATTGCGCTGGAAGATGGCGTTCCGTTAAACATAATTGACGGTGAAATAACCTTAAACAAACAAGCAGATGGCAGCTATATAATTTCCTACACCGTTTCTATTCAAGGCGGAAATGTAATTGGGGATTACAGTGGAGAAATGTATGCCCGATAACCTTAGTTTGAATTAGCAAAAAGGCCTCAGCAATGGGGCCTTTAAAATTTAAATAAATTAATTATGAAGCAAAGAATGTCCTTTAAAGCCCCAATAGTACTTTTTTTCTTATTAGCCATCAACACTTTACAAGCAAATGCCCAAACGGAATCAGTTATAGATTCCAACAATGATTCCTATATTACCATGAATATATTTTCGCCAATTAGCGTGCAAAATATGTCGCGATGGAGCGTGGGCTATATTCAGGGAATAAATGAAAAATGGAAAGCCGGAATCGATTTTGGTTATGGCAACGAAACCGTTTCGCCCTTTAATTTTGGGCATATCGACAATAAAAACTACCAACTATGGGAAGTTAGACCCGAGTTATACTATATTCTTGATCCTGCCCGGAAAACAAAGAAATATTTTTCTGCGGAATTGTTTTACATCAACCATAGCAGTATTTTTCGCGATGGGGAGTATTATACCGAAAGTGATGGAAAAATGGCTTATGATAAATTGGATTATAAAAGGGAAAAATACGGATTCAACCTAAAATATGGTTTTATCATTCCATTTGGAAAAAAATTAGGGATGAATGTATTTACGGGAGCTGGATTACGCATAAGGGAGGTGCGTTTTTCAAATATAGTCAACCCCAGAATTGAAGACGAAGAGCCAGACGATGATTATTTTGGCGCAAATAAACACACCACTCGGGAGGGCGTTGCGTTTGGGGCAAACTTTTCGTTGGGGTGTAAACTATATTTTGGGCTGTAACAAAAAAATCACTTCCACCCCTCGCGCAACATCAAATTTTCTATATGCGCAAAATGGTGGTTGCTGTGCCACGCATACATCCCGGTAACAAAACCGAGCGACATTTTTCTATTTCCCTCGGGATGGATAAATTCCTTTTGAAAATCTTCTTCAGAAAGTCCTTTCAACACATAAGTCCATTTGGCATGCAAGGCCGCAATGGCATGGAGCGAAAGAGAAACAGGTGCTTTTTTTGAATCAAAAAGATTGGCCCACAATTTCTCATCATAAGCCTTTATCAATGGCGTATCCTCAGTTAATGTCCATTTTATACGCGAATAGGCATTGTGGTGGCTATCATAAACGTGGTGCACTACCTGCTGCACCGTCCAGCCTTCAGGGCGGTAAGGTGTATCCAATTGTGCTTTGGAAAGATTTTTCACCAATTCAGAAAAACGACTCGGAAAATGCTCCAAGACCGAAATCCATTCCGCAATAGTTTCCGAAGAAATCTCTGTGGGACAATTGAATTTTCCAATGGGGTATTTTAGTTTTCCCAATTCCATCTTTTTATTCTGAATTATGAATTCAGAACTATTTCACATCCATCAACTCCACATCAAAAATAAGCGTTGCACTTGGTGGAATAACCCCGCCAGCCCCGCGCTCGCCATAAGCAAGATATGAAGGGATTACAAAACGGGCCTTATCGCCCACATGCAATAATTGAATGCCTTCGTCCCAACCAGGGATTACCTGCCCAACGCCCAGTTGGAAATTGATTGGCTGCTTTCTCTTATATGAGGAATCAAACTCGGTTCCATCGGTAAGCGCACCTTTGTAGTGTACCGAAACAGTTTTTCCTTTCTCGGCTTTTTTGCCATTTCCTTTTTGGATTATTTTATAAAGTAAGCCACTATCAGTTCTATCAAAACCTTCTGAAACTTTCTTTAGTTCTGCTTCCTCTTTTGCTTTTATTGCAGCTATTCGCTGTTCCCGTTCTCCCGTAAATTTTCTAAAAGCTTCCACGGCGTTCCACTTTTTGGCTTCTTCGCCCACGCGGATAATTTCAACAGTCTTCATTGTATCGCCTTGCGCAACACGATCTACCACATCCTGTCCTTCCACCACATTTCCAAAAACGGTATGTTTGTTATCCAACCAAGGTGTAGCAACGTGGGTAATAAAAAACTGGCTGCCGTTGCTTGCTGGGCCCGCATTTGCCATAGAAAGCACGCCCGGAGTGTCATGGCGAAGGTCTTGATGAAATTCATCTTCAAAATCATAGCCCGGTCCGCCAGAACCGGTTCCTTTTGGGTCGCCGCCCTGAATCATAAAATCTGGGATCACGCGATGAAATTTCAAGCCGTCGTAATAGGGCGTTCCTTGCGGTTTTGCTGAATTTTCGAGGTTTCCTTCCGCCAAAGCCACAAAGTTTCCAACTGTTCCCGGGGTTTTATCGTGCGTTAGTTTTATAAGAATTTCTCCTTTTTCCGTCGTTATTTTTGCGTAGATTCCGTCTTGCATTGTTTCTTATTTAAAATGAACGGCAAAGTTAAGGATTGCTTTTTAATTCTGAATTCATAAATTGTAACAAATCTCTAACCCATTCGTCAAACAAACAAACAAACCATCCAAAAACAATCCTGTGGAAAACATCCTGACCATAGAAAACCTTACCAAAAAATTTGGCTCGCTTACCGCCGTAAACAACCTTTCCTTTACCATTGAAAAAGGAAATGTGTACGGCATTCTCGGCCCAAACGGCAGCGGCAAAAGTACTACGCTGGGCATTGTGCTGAATGTTGTAAACAAAACCGCGGGCGACTTTAAATGGTTCAACGGAAACACCTCAACCCATGAAGCACTTAAAAAAGTAGGCGCAATCATTGAACGCCCAAACTTTTACCCTTATATGACCGCCGTACAAAACCTGCAACTGGTCTGTAAAATAAAGGAGGTTTCCGAAGAAAAGATTACGGAGAAGTTAGAGCTTGTAGGGCTTTTGGATAGAAAGGACAGTAAGTTCAGCACCTTTTCCTTGGGAATGAAACAACGTTTGGCAATCGCTTCGGCACTGTTGAACGATCCTGAAATACTGATTCTCGATGAGCCCACCAACGGTCTCGATCCGCAGGGAATACATCAAATTCGGGAAATCAT
>JAGQYY010000080.1:4453-6316 GCA_020435825.1 Aequorivita sp. | reverse complement strand
GATCCTGAAATACTGATTCTCGATGAGCCCACCAACGGTCTCGATCCGCAGGGAATACATCAAATTCGGGAAATCATCAAAAAAATTGCCGCAACGGGAACTACCATTTTGCTCGCTTCGCATTTGTTGGACGAAGTGGAAAAAGTTTGCAGCCACGTGGTAATTCTACGAAAAGGGGTAAGCCTATATTCCGGCAGCGTGGACGGGATGAACGCCAGTCATGGTTTCCTCACAATGCAGAGCAACAATATGGAAGCACTACAAAATGCCTTGGAAGGAAATTCCACCTTTGGCACGGTAAAGCGCGAAGGCGATTTTGTAATTGCCTATTTGAACGAACCGATGGACGCTTCGGAAGTGAACAAACTGCTTTTTGAAAAAGGCATCACGCTTAGCCACCTTGTGAAACGCAAGGAAAGCCTTGAAGAACAATTTTTGCAACTAACCAAACAAAATTGAAAGCAATGCTACGATTGTTAAACATAGAGCTTCAAAAACTGCGCTATAACCGTGCCGCAAAGGTAATTTCCGTTATCTACTTTGTACTCATTACTTTCATAGCCTTGATTGCCTCCATCGAGTTCAGCTTTGGCGATTTTCACTTTCGGGTGGCCGATCAGGGAATCTTCAACTTTCCGTATATCTGGCATTTCAATACCTATGTAGCGGCAATTCTCAAACTGTTTTTGGCCATTGTAATTGTTTCTATGATGAGCAATGAATACAGTTACAGAACATTAAAACAGAACTTGATTGACGGCCTTAGCAAAAAGGAATTTGTGCTTTCAAAGTTTTTAACGGTTTTGCTTTTTGCAACCATATCTACAATATTTATCTTTATTGTTTCACTTATTCTTGGGATTAATTTTTCAGATTACAACGAAATAGGAATCATTTTCAGCGATATGGAATACCTTCTCGCTTATTTTATAAAACTGGTCGCTTTCTTCTCTTTCTGTCTTTTTCTAGGTGTTTTGGTAAAACGTTCCGCCTTTGCGCTTGGCTTTCTGATTGTTTGGCAGATTGTAGAATGGTTATGTTACGGTTTGATGAAATGGCAGTTTTTTAAAGACACGGAAATTGCTGAAAATGTTGCGCAATTTTTTCCGCTGAATGCTATGGCAAACTTAATCAAAGAACCGATGAGCCGCTTGGGCGCCATACAATCAGCCGCAAACCAGTTGGGTGAAAATTTCACAAAAGACTATCAGGTTACGTGGCTGAATATTTTGATAGTTCTTGTTTGGACCTCCCTTTTTCTTTATTGGTCATACGCCATCCTAAAGAAAAGAGACTTGTAAAAAAGGATTCATTCCGTTGATTTTTTGCCTATATTTATCAAGCAATCAACCTTTATTTTTTTTTGAAGCGTTTCCTTTTCATACTTTGCCTTTTAATTTCCTCAGTTGTCTTTCCGCAAGACATTGAGCTGTTTAAACAGTTTAATGGGCATTACGATTACACCGCCTTTGGCAATACATTAAACATTGAAGAAAACGGGCAAGGTGGGCAATGTTTTATTCTAACCAGTAGCAGTGCCGATTTTCAATTGCAACCCAACCAAGAAGTGGTTGCTGCTTATTTATATTGGGCTGGTTCTGGGCCGGGAGATTTCAATGTTACTTTTAACCAAATTCCAATCACTGCGGAACGTACTTTCAACGTTACCTACAATAGTGGCGGACAGGACTATATCTATTTTGCGGCTTTTGCAGATGTTACCCAGCAAATTCTAACCACAGGAAATGGCCTTTATACACTTTCAGATTTAGACCTTACACTTGTAATTCCCGCATATTGCAGTCCGCCAGGTTCTGGGACTAACTTTGGCGGATGGGCAGTTACCGTAGTTTATGAAGATGC
>JAGQYY010000080.1:0-4354 GCA_020435825.1 Aequorivita sp. | reverse complement strand
AGTTTTACGGGCAGCGATGTGCTTTACAATATGGATATTGATGTGTATCCTATTTCAAACTATATAAATCCGGGAGATACCTCTGCGATCATTCAACTAACCAGCGGGCAGGATTTTGTGATGGTGAACAATATTATTACCGTACTGAATACCGAACTGCCCGACGCCACCATTTCCATGGACAACATAATTGGCGGAACGGAATGTGGCAATCGGGAACTTACAATAGATTATACAGTTTACAATCTCAATAGTACCGATGTTTTGCCTGCTGGAACGCCTATTGCTTTTTACACCAATGAAACCCTTGTGGCGCAAAGTGCTACCGTGGCAGTAATCCCTATTGACGGACAGGAAAGTGGAACCATTACGTTTACCGTTCCCAACGCCGTAGAAGCAGATTTTATTCTGAAAGCCGTAGTGGACGATACCGGTAACGGCACTGGAATAGTTGATGAAACAAACGAAAATAACAATGAAGACGAAACGGCTATTCATTTACTTCTTAACCCTGAAATAACAGGACTACATAATCTGGAAACTTGTGATGTTATTGGCGAGGAATTTTTTGATCTAAACGAAGCTACTTCACAAATAGATCCAATTTATACTTTGAGTTTTCACTTTTCGGAAACGGATGCGCAGAACAATGAAAACCCAATTCCCAATCCCGAAAACTTTCAAAATACTGAAAACCCACAAACCATTTACATCCGCGTTTCCAATCCTGACTGTTTTCTAATTGACAGTTTTACGGTGGAAGTACTGCCCTGCCCCTTGCCCGATGCAACTATTGAATTGCCTGAAATTTCAGCCTGTCGCGATCGCGCTTTGCTGCTTCCGTTTACCGTTTATAATTTGGAAGCCACGGCAACTCTACCCGCCAATACTTCCATAGCTTTTTATGTTGATGGCGTGTTGCTCGGTCTTTCGCAAACGCAACAAACAATCCCTATTGGCGGTAGTGAAAATGGTGAAATTGAACTACTTTTGCCAGACAGTTTGCCAGATACGTTTACAATCACCGCCGTAGTAGATGACAACGGCAATGGCAACGGCTCCGTGGAAGAACTTCGGGAAGACAATAATAATTTTACGCAGTCCATTTCATTTGAAAGCATCCCTCCCATTCCCAATTTGCCAAATCTATTGGAATGCGACACAGGTTTTGATACGGCACTTTTCGACTTAACCCAGCAAGACGATTTAATTCGCTCGGGGCCAGATGATGTAGTGCAGTATTTCACAACTCCCGAAAATGCTTTTCAAAACACCGACCCCATTAGCAATCCTTCGGAATACCAAAACGGCACAGATCCGCAGACAATTTATGTGCGATTGGAAAACGATGTCTGCTTTGCCACAGGTTCCTTTTTATTGACCACTGAAAACTGCGCCCCTTTTATCCCCCAAGGTTTTTCGCCCAATGGCGACGGCGTCAACGATGTTTTTGAAATAAGCAACCTGCTGAACATTTACGAAAACTTTGAACTGACTATTTACTCCCGCGAGGGCAACCTAATTCACACTGCCCACAACGCAGATGGTTTTTGGGATGGCGTAGCCACCGAAGGTCTTTTGTTTACGGGAAGCCTTGTGCCCGTGGGAACCTACTATTACGTATTGGCGCTAAACGACCCCAAATATCCCGAACCGTTTATTGGCTGGGTTTATGTGAATTATTGAAAAACAATGAAAAGTTTAGAAGTAAAGTCAAATCCTGAAGTTGAATTTGTTTTTGCAAGCTATCCCGATTCCGTTCGAAAAAAAATGATGATACTTCGAGAATTGGTAATAGCCACTGCTATGGATATTGACGGACTGACCCATCTTGAAGAAACATTAAAATGGGGAGAACCAAGTTATTTGGCAAAAAACGGAAGTACACTCAGAATGGACTGGAAATCAAAAACACCGCAGCAATATGCCCTGTACTTTAAGTGTACCAGCCGATTGGTAGAGACCTTTAAGAAGGTCTTTAAAAACAATTTTAACTTTGAAGGAAACAGAGCAATCGTTTTTCAAATGGATGACGCTATCCCCAAAGCGGAACTAAAAGCGTGTATTAAAGCAACATTGACCTATCATAAGGTGAAACATTTACCAACACTGGGAATTTAAGAAAACGGAAATGATACAAGAATACCTAAATAGCATCAAAAAACAATTTGAATACTACAAAGCTGTTGGCGAAAAAACCTTTGACCAACTGAATGAAAATGATTTTTTCTGGCAATATAATGAGGAATCCAATTCCATTGCAATCATTGTGAACCACCTTTGGGGAAATATGAAATCGCGGTGGACTGATTTTCTAATCGCTGACGGAGAAAAAGAATGGCGAAATCGGGATTTGGAATTTGAAGCTGTCATAAAATCCAAAAAGGAACTTCTACAGAAATGGAATGATGGATGGAACTGCTTGTTTGAAGCATTGAACGCTGTACATGAAGAAAATTTTAACACAAAGGTATATATCAGAAACCAAGAGCACTCCATATTAGAAGCTTTTAATAGGCAATTTGCGCATTATTCATATCACATTGGGCAAATTGTTTATATCGGTAGAATGCTAAAAGGAGCCGATTGGAATAGTTTGACCATCCCCAAAGGACAATCAACCGAATTTAACAAAGCGAAATTTGCAAAAGGAAAACATACAGGGCATTTCTCAGATGATTTGAAATGATAAAAAACTGTTGCAAAAATATATTACCCTTTTCTGGAGCAGGCATACCGGGGGCCAAGGAAAGTTTTGAACGGCTAAAAGTGCGTTTTGAAAATCAGGGCAGTAAGCCGGACGAACTGCCGAGCTAAAAAAACCTACTTTTTTTACGGACGCTCCGTCGTCCGTTTTTTTTGTGACTCTTCAGAAATCATTTTTTTAGACCAAATGGTAAAACAATTACCAAACACTCTAAAAGATTTATCAAAGACTCTAAAAAAATAGTTGCCTTATGAATACAAAACCTAAATACCACAACAACACTTCCATGCCCCGTATTGGAGGCGAGGGAAATATACCGGTTGCATGCTATGGCGGAAACCTTGATGGCGGTGGTGAAAAAGGGATAAATTTGCTATCTTAGCAGAGCCAAGCGAAACAAGCGCCATGTTTTTATAAACGTTGCAAACGCTTACAAATGTTTACATTTGAAAGGTGCGCTTATATGCATGTTGTACCCAATTTAAACCGAACTCAAATCTGAATGTATAGTATCGATGAAATAAGAGAAAACTACAAAGAATTTTCCGATTCAAAAATTGAGAATATTGCTAAAAAAGAATCGAAAGGTTTAAGAAAAGAAGTTCTCGGAATTTTAAAAGACGAAATTGAGAAACGGAAACTTGACAAAAACTTGATTAGTTGGGTAGAAACTGAAACCAAAACCTACAGCGGAATTGAACGTGATTTGCTAATAAAGAAAATTCAAAATCTGAATTGTCCAAAATGCTCTGAAAAAAAAGACAGACTTTATGGATTTGAAATTAATCAAGTAGTTTCTGTTTTACTTTTTGCAAACGACACACGGAATGAAAAAATATTGTGCTTAAGTTGTGGAAAAAAGGCAAAGTGGAAAGCAATTTTAATTACTTTTTTCGCTGGTTGGTGGTCAAGACGTGGAATTTTTTTAACACCTTGGATAGTAATAAAAGATACATTTAATTTTTTGTTCATAAATAAAATAAGTGACAAAATAATTAATCGACTGATTGACGAAAACACAGGACATTTTCGGAGAAAAGGAACTGAAAACGGAACTTTAAATCGACTAATCAAAAGAAGAAACGAAAAAGAAATTTTAGAAGACGAAGGATATGATTTCACCTGATAAAAAAAACTGGGTACAACACCGGCTATAGTTCATTGCTTCTGACTTTCCTCTCGGAAAGTCCTCGCAAATTTGCTATCTTTCGGGTACGGCGGAAAATCCTCGCGGATTTCCCGCAACGAGCCATACACAAACACGTTGGGTGTAATTTGGAAATCTTACCAATTTTTGGTACTTTTGAGTTTAAATTTGAAATTATGAGTAAAAACACATCAATATCACTCGGAAATTATTTTGACCAATTTGTGAGTAGCCAAGTTTCTGCTGGAAGATATAAAAACGTTAGCGAAGTAATAAGAGCTGGACTGAGATTATTAGAAAATGAGGAAAGTAAAGTTATTGCTCTGAGAAATGCAATTCAACAAGGCTTAAATAGTCCTATTGTTGAGGATTTTGACTTTGATGAAAATCTGAAAAAATTAAAATCAGAAAGAAGAAAAAATGGCTAAAGTTGTATTAAGACAAGAAGCCATTGACGATTTAAATAATATTTGGTATTATACTTTCGAAACTTGGTCCGA
>JAGQYY010000007.1:50379-62752 GCA_020435825.1 Aequorivita sp. | reverse complement strand
GAATTTTCAACCCCAAACATGTTCCGGACCGCAAGCGGAGCCCCTGGCCCCAATTATTACCAACAGCAAGCGGACTATGTGATGGACATAGAGATGGATGACGAAAACAAGAAACTTTCCGGTTTTGAGACCATAACATACACTAATAATTCCCCGGATGTGTTGGAATATCTTTGGGTACAATTGGACCAAAACAAGAGAGCTAAAGATTCAAAGTCACCTTTAATAGAGCCATCTGATGCGTTGCCGGGCGATATGGCTGGAAATTTTGTAAAAAATTATATGGGAACCCCTTTTGATGGAGGCTTCAACATTTTGGAGGTGAAGGATGCCAAGGGCAATCCGTTAAAGTATATCATCAACCAAACAATGATGCGTATTGATATGCCGAAGGATTTAAATCCTGGAGAAAAATTTGTGTTTTCCATTAAGTGGTGGTACAATATTAATGATCACGTTGTAGATCGCGCACGTAGTGGTTATGAAACTTTTGAGGATGGCAATCGTGGCTATGTGATTGCACAGTTCTATCCGCGCATGGCAGTTTATAATGATGTGGAAGGTTGGCAAAACAGCCAGTTTTGGGGTAGGGACGAGTTTGCACTGCCTTTTGGTAATTTTGAAGTGAACATTACCGTGCCCGCAGACCATATTTTGGATGCTACAGGAGAGCTTCAAAATAGAAAGGATATTTTTTCCAAAGAAATGATGCGCCGGTACGAAGCTGCACAAAAATCGTTTGATAAACCAGTTGTGATTGTAACGCAAGCCGAAGCCGAGGCAGCTTCAAAAAACTTTTCAACAACAAATAGAACATGGAAGTTTAAGGCAGAAAATGTGCGGGATTATGCCTTTGCCACCTCCCGAAAATATATCTGGGATATGATGGCCGTAAAAATGGGCAGCCGCACCGTTATGGCCGTTTCACTATATCCGCCGGAATCTAATCCACTTTGGGAAGACTGGTCCACGAGAGCCGTGGCAAGTACCTTGAAAACCTATTCGCGAATGACGTTTGATTATCCGTATCCCAAAGCCATTTCGGTAAGCGCCAAAAACCAAGGGATGGAATATCCCATGATCTGTTGGAACTATGGAAGACCAGACAAAGATGGGAATATTAGCGACCGTACAAAATATGGCATGATAAGCGTTATTATCCATGAAGTGGGCCACAACTATTTTCCCATGATCATAAATAGCGATGAACGCCAATGGACGTGGATGGACGAGGGATTGAATACATTTACCCAATATGTTGCTGAGCAGGATTTTGGCGAGGGATATCCCGAAGCCATTGCACCAAACAAAAAATATCCTTCGCGCCGTGGCCCCGCAAATAAAATTGTGGATTATATGGCTGGCGACCAAAGCCAGTTGGCCCCCATTATGACCAAGGGACTAAATACGTATAATTTTGGAGCCAATGCTTATGCAAAGCCTGCAACGGCACTTAACATTCTTCGTGAAACCATTATGGGCCGTGAGCTTTTTGACTTCGCCTTTAAAACCTATGCAAACCGTTGGATGTTCAAGCACCCAACTCCCGAAGATTTTTTTAGAACAATGGAAGATGCCTCTGCGGTAGATTTGGATTGGTACTGGAGAGAGTGGTTCTACACTACAGATTATGTGGATATTGGGGTAAAAGAAGTTAAGAAATTTTACGTGACATCAAAAATCAACAAAGAAGCAAGACAAATGATGGATGCCAATGGTATTAAGGAAAGCGATTTGCCACCTTTGGTATATTTTGTAAAAGAGGATAGTGATGATTTTGAGGAAAGTATGCGCGATGTGAAAATTGAAGATGTAAAAACCTTAAAAGAATATATAGCAGATAATATTCCTGCGGAAGAGCGCGCTAATTTAAAAAACCCACGCTATTTTTATGAAATAACATTTGAAAAACCAGGCGGAATTCCAATGCCGATAATAGTACAATTTACCTATAGTGATGGTACTTCGCAAAGAATTACCTATCCTGCAGAGATATGGCGCAAAAACGACAAATCTGTAGGTAAGTTTTTTGGATCTGAAAAAGAAATCACCAAAATTGAGGTAGATCCCGACGAAGAGACCGCAGACATTGACACTAGCAATAATACTTGGCCAAAACGTAAAAAATTGGGTGCTTTTGACAAGTTTAAAAATAAAACAAGTCCAGATTAATCAGTGTATAGTTCAACAAAGCCCTTCTTCAAAAGATTTTGAAGAAGGGCTTTATGTAATACGTGATTTTTATAAAAACTCATTGCACAACACACATAACTCATAACTCGTTAGTATATTTGCACTATGATTTCACAGGCAATTTTTCTTTTTATAAGTGGTGCTGAAATAGGTTTTATCCTATTCATTGTGCTTTTGGTCTTTGGGGCGGATAAAATTCCAGAGATTGCACGTGGAATGGGAAAGGTCATGCGACAGGTTAAGGACGCTACAAATGATATTAAATCTGAAATTACCAAAGGTGCAGAAAAGCAGGGAATTGATATAGACATTACCAAAAACGTTCGGAAGGAGATAGACCAAGTAAAAGACGAGGTCGATGAAATTACAGGCCCAATAAAAAGAAAGTTCTAAATGCTGGAAACCCTAAAACAATGGGATAGGGATCTTTTCATTTTTCTTAATAGTTTAGGAATTGAACGTTTTGATGGCTTTTGGATTTATGTCACGAAAATTGAAAGCTGGACATCACTTTTCATTCTTTTCACATTTCTCATTTTTTATTATTACAAAGGGAAAAAAGCAGTTGTTGTTTTTCTGGTTGCTTTGTTAACATTTGCGATTACTTTTTTATTCACGTCTATAGTGAAAGATTACGTAGCTCGTTTGCGGCCCAACAATGTGGAAGCCTTTACTGAATTGATCCGTATCCTTCAAAAACCAAAAACCTATAGTTTCTTTTCCGGACATGCATCTTCAAGTTTTTCAATAACAACCTTTATGGTTTTGGTATTGCGAAAATTCACAAAATGGATTTATCTCGCATACATTTGGCCACTGATCTTTGTGTTGAGCCGTATTTATGTAGGTGTACACTATCCGAGTGACATATTGGTGGGTGCATTAGTGGGAACTCTATTGGCCTTTTTCTTTTACTTTCTCTGCAAAAAAGTTCTGGCACATAAACTACTAATCAACAACACGTGAAATGGTAAGCCCATCGCGAATGGGCAAGAGCACCGTTTCCAGTCTTGGATGTTCGTTCAATAATTTGTTATACCGAAGAAGCGCTTTCGTATCCAAGTCGTCATCTTTTACTTTTTCCACAACTTTTCCGCTCCAAAGTACATTGTCACTTAAAATTACTGAGCCTTTTTTTAGCTTCGGAAGAATGATTTCAAGATAATTGGGATAGTTGTCCTTATCGGCATCAATAAAGACCAGATCGAAGGCTGTGTCGAGCTTAGGAATGATTTCCAACGCATTTCCCAAATGCTGGAAAATCTGTTTTCCGAAAGGCGATTCGTCAAAATATTTTCGCTGAAAATCAAACAACTCCTCGTTGATGTCTATTGTGTGGAGCTCCCCATTTTCTTGCATTCCTTCCGATAAACAAAGCGCGGAATAGCCCGTATAAGTTCCAATTTCGAGAATATTTTTTGGCTGAATCAATTTTGAAAGCATGCTCAAAACCCTTCCTTGCAGATGTCCGCTAAGCATTCGTGGCGCAATCATTTTTTGCCACGTTTCACGATTCAGTTTTTGAAGCAATTCGGGTTCGGGCTGCGAATGTTTTTCAACGTAATCGTTTATTTTTTCGGGAAGAAAATCCATAATGAAATTTTTAATGAATACCCGCCATCATTTTTTTGATGATTGGCGAGATGAGTATTGCAAATATACCTACAATCACGCTAATTACGCCAAAACTTGCATACACCGAAACATACGAAAACAATTGTTGGAATGCCTCACTTTGCCCCGTTGCAATCTGTGGCGTTAATCCCGTAATGTATTCTGTAATATTTTTGAAGAATCCTTCTGAAAAAACATTTGTATTTCCATTGGAAACGGTAGTGAGTTTCGCAATCTTTCCTGCGAAAAAGTGTCCATAAAAATTTGCGGAAAACCAAACACCCATTATGAAGGCTACATATTTTAAAGGCGAAAGTTCCGTCATTTTTGAAAGCCCAATGGGAGAGAGGAACAATTCGCCAACGGTCAATACCATATAGCCGATCACCAAATAACTCATCGAGGTTTTCGCAAAATCATCAACACTGTGGGCTGAAAGGGCGAAAACGATAAAGCCGAGCCCGAGAAACAATAATCCAAGCCCGAACTTTACTGCAGAATTTGGATTTACATTTCTACGGCTTAAAAAAGTCCAAAGCATCGAAAATGGAATGGCAAAGAGAATTATAAAACCTGCATTTATACTGTTTGTACCTGCGGCGTCCATTCCAACCAGGTTCACATTTCTATCCGCAAAAAGCGTCAAAGAGCTACCGGCCTGCTCAAAAATTGCCGAAAAGAGCGTGTAAAGTATGGTAAAGTAAACGGCAACCAACAATCGTTTTCGTTCTTTTAAAGTAACTTTTGAAAGGATATAACCAATATAAACAACCAAAAAAGATGAGACAATCCACACCAGATAGCCTTCAAATTCATTAAAACGGACAAGCGTTGCAAAAATTCCAACTGAAACGATTGAAGCCAAAACAATCAATTTCCCTCGATTTAGGCCAAATGATTTTTTATCGTAAACCTCTTGGTTGGGCACAAAACCTTTATTCCCAAACACATTGTTTTTTAAGCCAGTTCTAAAGACCAACAGTCCGGTAACCATGCCAATTCCCGCCAGAACAAAGCCATAATGCCAACCGTATGTAATGGCGAACCAAGCACATAAAAGCGGTGCAATAGCTGCGCCCAAGTTTATTCCGAGGTAGAAAATGGTAAATCCAGAATCGCGGCGCGCATCGCCTTGAGCGTAAAGTTCGCCTACAAATGAGGAAATATTTGGTTTGAAAAAGCCATTCCCAACAATTATCAATCCCAGCGAGCCATAGAAGAAAATGGGCATTTCAATGGAAAGAAAGAAATGGCCAAAAATCATTAAAATCCCACCAAGAATAATTGCTTTTCGGTAGCCCAAAATCTTATCAGCTAAAATCCCACCAATCATTGGGGTTACATAAACAAGCGACATATAAGCCGCATAAACCCCAAAAGCCATATCATCGTCATACAGCAAGTGTTTTGTCATATAAAGCACCAAAAGTGCACGCATTCCATAGAAGGAAAAACGCTCCCATAATTCTGCAAAAAACAGATAAAGAAGCCCTTTTGGATGGCCGAAAAGTTGCGGTTGTTCCGTTTCGGAAATTACATTGCCCATAGCTAAAAATTTAAGTTTGGACGAATGTAGAACGGATTGTAAACGGAAACTTTCGCAGTTTCAAATTATACCAAAAAATAGTGGAATGTGATTAATTGTAAATGCGGTTACAATCAATTACAAAAACGCTTTATAGTCTTTGTTTTCGGTACTTTCAGAGAATTCCTCAAGCAATCTTTTATCGATTGAAATGTTATTTGGAACAATGCGCAAACGGTATTTGCTCTCGCCAATAAAGGTGAAAAGATCGCGGCGATCGAGTTTTTGTGAATCATCCAATTGAAGAATATCGTTTATGTTTTCTATGATTCGGGTAAGGTAGGTTTGGTTTTTTATTTCGCCGCCGAGGTTTACCGGAATTGTCTGCGAATCGCCTTCGGCATATTTCCTGCGGATGGCAAATTTCAGCAGGTTTTTATATTGTGTGGTCTTGGATCCGAAATCGATGGTTTTGTCATAAATATTTTTGGAAGGAATGTTCAGTTTTACCAAACTCCAATCTAAAAAGTGGATGGTAATTTCGTTCGGTTTTGGAGTGCTTGCAAGCCGAATGACCCACGTAGTTGCCAACACCAAAAAGATGGAAATCAAAGAAGTTTTTGCGATGATTTTGATGAAATTGTTGCTGAAATCACTTCCGAAGGTCAGGAAAACTTCAGAAATCTGGGAGACAAAAATCAAAACTATAACCAAAATTGAAATGACGCCAATCACTTTCAACCCACGATAAGCAAAGGTTCTATAGAAGGAAACGCCCAATAAATAACACAGAAAGGCGGATAGCAATAAATCTGGAATTCCGCTGATCCGTATGCTTTTCACGATATTGTTTTCGCCCAAAACAAAAGGCAAAATAAAGGTGAGAATAGAGGTTAAAATGATGACCGCAATAATTTTTTTTATGTTTTTTGTGTTGTGGTATATAAAACCGGGCGCATAATAAAAGTAAAACAGTGCGAGCAGCAAAAACATATTGTTGACAATGGAAAATAGATTTACTGCTATGTTGTAGCCCTCTGTTTGTGTGTAATTAAAAACAGTACCACCATAAATCCAACAGCCCGAAAGCACCCAAACAAACATGGCCAAACTGAGGTACAACAAGCCTTTGTCCACTCGTTTTTGCGATTCGTCCTCTTCCAAAAGTTGACTAAACCTATTGCGGATGTTAAACCAAAGGGCAAGGAGCAAAACCCCACCAATAAAAGCGATGCAAATGTGCGAAAGGATATAAAATTTGGCTACATCGGTCATTATTCGCCAAGGATTCTTTTAACCAATTTTTTCTTGGCCTCTTCATCTTCTCCACAAAGCCATTGTATCACGTTGTCTTCCCACATGGCATCTGCCTGTTGTTGGGTTACAATGTTGCGTTCCAACGCCAAATCGAGTATTTTTCCAGGATAGGAAGATTGTGGTGCGCTTTCCATTTCGCCCAGCGGATACGGATCATCCAATCCTACGAGCACTTGTTTGTACCCTTGGTTTTTTACCAAAAGTTCCAAAGAGCCGGTATCGTGCACCAAAGTATCGAAGAAAATGTTTTTGTGGCCAACGCTTTTTCGTGGATGCACTTTTCCTTTAAAAAGATCGGGACGGCCATCGAATCCTTGAATTCTTCTTCCTAAGTTTATTTGCGCCAATTGCCCGCCATGCGCAAAACAGGTTCGCATGTTCGGAAATTTATCGGCATAGCCGTTCAATGTTAAAAAATGATACGCATCGGCGCATTGTGCCAGCATCCAGATAAGATGAAAGCGCCAAGCGGTATTTTCCAGCTTTATAAATTTTTCGCCATCATAGGGATGGATTTCCACAGCAAGATTATATTTTGAAGCAAGTTCAAAAATAGGCTCGTTTTCCTCATCAAAAATGCAGCGCCACGTGCCAATGGTGTCCATATAATGCGTTGGCAAACAAAGCAACCGGAGGTCCAGCTCTTCTACACAGCGTTCCATTTCCCATAATGCGCCACGAACAAACCCCGGATGTACTACAAAGCCGCAAGTAAATTTTGAAGGATGGTCGTGTTGAACTTTTGCGTTAAAATCATTCTGAAAACGAAGCGCCTGCTTCATTTCCTCTACCCGCAAACCATTCCCGTAGAGTTGGGAAAGGTTTAATACCACAGCGTGGTCTATTTTGAAACGCTCCATCCATTCCAACTTTTCATTCAAAAAGAAACTGGAATCGGTAACTGGACGGCTCCAATCTTTTTGGAGCATAAATTTTCGATCTTTATCAACCCAAAAAATACCCTTGTCCTGCATGAACTGAGGAATTTCTTCGGGATAAGGAAGTAAATGTGAATGGCCGTTGATGCGGAGTTTTCGTTTCATAGGAAAATTTAAGGAATGCTAAAGTTACAAACTTTTGGTGCGCCCACCATCTACTGGAAGATTAATTCCGTTGATGTAGCTTGCAGCTTCACTTGCCAAAAAGGCCACGGCATTTGCAATCTCGCCGGGTTGCGCAAAACGGCGTGCTGGAACTAAACTTTTCATAAAATCACTCGCTTCTTTTTCGGTTTTATCCATTCGTTTTGCGGCGTTGCTTACAATATCTTCCAGTCTGTCGGTAGCTGTGAAACCTGGTAAAACATTGTTCACGGTTATCCCGAATTGTCCTAACTCGTTTGCTAAAGTTTTGCTCCAACTTGCCACAGCGCCGCGAATGGTATTGCTCACGCCAAGCCCGTCGATAGGTTGTTTTACTGAAGTGGAAATGATATTGATAATCCTACCATAATCTGCTTCCTTCATTCCGGGAACAACAGCTTGCACTAAAATTTGATTGCAAACCACGTGCATGGAGAAAGCTTTTTCAAATTCATCGGTCGCAGCGGAAAAAATTGGTCCGCCTTTTGGGCCGCCAGTGTTATTAATCAAAATGTGGAATATTTTGTTTGAAACTGCAACTTCCACTTTGTCTTTCAATTGCTGCGGATTGGTAAAATCTGCCACAAAATAATTGTGCTTTTGGCCTTTTTCAAACGGAAGTTCTAGTAGGGTTTCCTTTAGTTTTTCTTCATCCCGAGCCACCAAAGTTACCGTTGCTCCAAGTTTTGCCAATTGAATCGCGGTTGCTTTCCCGATGCCAGCGGTACTTCCGCAGACCATTGCGTTTTTATCTGTTAAGTCTAAATTCATCTTCACTTATCAGGTCGAGCGCAGTCAAGACCTTTTTTAAAACATTTCAATTTCTAGGAAACCCCTCGACTGCGCTCGGGGGGACATTTCGTTTTCGATTTCTGTTTCGTTTTCAATCATATTTAATACACACATTCTTCGCTTCTGTAAAAAACCGAAGTGCTTCAAAGCCACCTTCGCGACCTACGCCGCTATCTTTCATTCCACCGAAAGGCGTTCTTAAATCACGGTTTAGCCATGTGTTAACCCAAACTATACCTGCTTCAATTTCTTTTGAAATGCGCATCGTTCGGTTAAGGTCTGATGTCCACAGCGTAGCGGATAGGCCGTATTTTACCGAGTTTGCCATTTGCAATGCCTCTTCTTCGGTTTCGAAAGACATAATCGTAACCACGGGACCGAAAATTTCCTCTTGGTTTACGCGACATTGATCGTCAAAAACTTCAATAACCGTAGGTTCCAAATAATAGCCGTTTTCAAAATTTTTTACTGTAACTCTATTTCCGCCACACAGGATTTTTCCACCTTCTTTTTCGGCAAGTTTAATGTATGATTCCACTTTTTCAAGATGCGGTTTTGAAACCAGTGCACCAATATTTGTTTCGGCATCAAAGGGATTTCCGATTTTGAGTTGCTTTACTTTTTCAACAAAATCCTTTTTAAATTTCTCGTAAATCGGTTTTTCCACAAAAATCCTGCTGCCGCACAGGCAGATTTGGCCTTGGTTGGCAAACGATGACCGAACGGTAACGGAGAGCATTTTATCGTAATCGCAATCGGCGAAGATGAGGTTTGGGTTTTTTCCGCCCAGTTCCAAGGATAATTTTTTAAACATGGGTGCGGCGGTTCGAGCAAGATGTTCGCCCGTCTTGGTTCCACCGGTAAAGGAAATCGCCTTAATATTTTTATGTTCCACAATCGCTTGCCCTGCGGAAGGACCCGTTCCGTGAACAATATTCAGAACGCCTTTGGGCAAGCCCGCTTCGGTGCAGATTTCACCTAAAAGAAAAGCCGTAAGTGGCGTAATTTCACTGGGTTTTGCCACTACCGTATTTCCGGCGGCGATTGCCGGGGCGATTTTCCACGAAAATAAATAAAGTGGCAAATTCCACGGAGAAATGCAGCCGACCACGCCGATGGGCTGGCGCAACGTAAAATTAATCGTGTTCAAACCCACGCTTTCGTGCGCTTCGCTGGAAAATTGGGTAATGGCATTTCCGAAAAATCGAAAGTTTGCAGATGCTCTTGGAATATCAACCGCCAAGGCCAAACTCAAGGGTTTGCCGTTGTCTTTTGCTTCGGCTTCGGCCAGGGCCATTAATTTTTCATCAATTAAACCAGCAATTTTTAAAAGGATTCTACTGCGTTCCTCAATGGTGGTATTGCTCCATTTTGGGAAGGCATCCTTTGCGGCTTGAAAGGCACTTTCAATATCTTCGGCATTTGAATCTGCGATTTGCGAATACACTTCGCCATTGGAAGGATTGTAGTTGTCCAACCATTTTTTGGAAAGCGGTTCAACGTATTCGCCGTTTATGTAGTTTAGGATTTTTTGCATTTTACAGCGGTTTATAAGCCATAGCCTTAATCTCCACCACCAAATACGGATGCGGCAATTGGTGCACGGCGACCGTTGTGCGGGTGGGCCCGGTTTCCTTATTGAAATATTCGGCATACACTTGGTTGTAGCCAGCGAAGTCGTTCATATTTACCAAAAAGCTGGTTACGTCCACCACATCGGCCATGGTGGCACCTTCCGTGGCTAGGTAGTCTTTTATGTTTTCCAGCACGGCACGGGTCTGTTCCTTTATATCGAAATGCATCGTGCCCATTTCGTCAATTTTGTGTACGCCCGCAAAAGTATTGTCCGGCAAACGCGAACTTGTACCGCTGATGAATATAAAATCGCCCACGCGCTTTACGTGCGGGTATGCGCCACGGGGCGTTGCTTTTCCTGCTACCAATCTGCTTTTAGTGCTCATATTTTTATTTTTTTATATGTCATTTCGACTCCGCTCAATGACCGAATTTCGACTCCGCTCAATTACCGAATTTCGACTCCGCTCAATTACCGAATTTCGACTTCGCTCAATTACCGGACGGTGGCTGAGCGGAGCCGAAGTCACCCAAACGCCACTTCATCATCGTGAAGGATGGCTTCGGTTGCTTTTTTTACCAGTTCGAGTTTTTCCTTTAAAGACATTTCCTCATTTATTTTTCCGTCGTCCAAAAGGTTTAAAATCGCTTTGTCCTGTGCCCGTCCGCGTTTCAATGCTTCGGAATAGGTAATTGATTCCTTAAAGGTAACCAAAGAATATTTGCTGTAATAATCCTCGGGAAATTCCGCTTCGAAAGCAGTTTCCAACTTGCGCTTTTTCTGAAAGATTTCCATCGCTGTGTGTTCCTTCATTTCGTGGAAATTGTCCACCGCCAAATCTGCAATCGCATCCGTATCCTTTTTTCGAAGTGCTTCGTATTCCTTAAAAAGCCCCTCCCAACCTCCCCCAAGGGGAGGAGAAGTAGGTGATGGAAAATAATTTTCTATCAAATCATCAAAAACCACCACATCCTCAAAGGAAGCGTTCATTCCCTGTCCGTAAAACGGAACGATGGCGTGGGCGGCATCGCCCATTAAAAGAACTTTTCCGAAACTATTCCAAGGGGAACATTTTACGGTTCCCAGAGGGCCCGTTGGGTTTCCGAAAAATTCCTCGGCAAGGCTCGGGATCATTTCCACCACATCGGGAAATTCCTTGTTGAAATACTCGTGCACCATTTTGGGTGAAGTCAAATTTGCGAAACAGTAATCGCTGTTTTCATACGGAAGAAATAGCGTTACGGTAAAACTTCCATCGAGATTAGGAAGCGCAATGAGCATATCCTCGCCGCGCGGCCAAATGTGCAGAGCGTTTTTATAGGTTCTATAACTATTGTTTTCAGCAGCTGGAATTTCTAATTCCTTATAACCATGACTCAACCATTGTTGCGAAAAACTGAACAGGAACCCGCCTGTCCGGCCGGCAGGTTTATGGCTTTCAAACATACTTTTTCTCACTGCGGAACCCGCACCGTCCGTTCCGAAAATCGCATCAGCGGAAATTGTTTTCTTTTCTTTTGAATTATAATTTCTGAAAGTTGCCGAAGCATTTTCCAAATCCACAGTTTCGCAGGCGTGGTTGAAAATGAGTTGTACGTTTGGCATTTTTTCCACTTCGTCCAAAAGAAGCATATTCAATCCGGGACGGGAAATGGAGTTGATGTATTCATCTTTTCTGCCGCTATACGGACTTAAAAAAGTATTTCCCTTAGAATCGTGGATCATCCGCCCATTCATTGGAATACACAACTTTTTGGCCTCTTCTTCAACGCCTACCAAACGAAGGCCTCGCAATCCGCGATCGCTTAAGGCTAGATTTATGGAGCGTCCGGCATCTTGTGTAACTTTTCGTAAATCGGGGCGTTTTTCAACCAAGGTAACTTGAAAGCCTCGTTGTGCCATACGCAAGGCGAGCAGGCTTCCGCAAAGGCCGGCACCGATTATTAATATATTTTGATTGTTATTCATTTTTTTATTGTCCGGTCGAGTGCAGTCGAGACCTTTTGTTTTACAATTTAGTTGAAGCGGCACCCCTCGACTGCGCTCGGGGAGACATTCGTTTATTTTAAAACCTCTTTTAATTTTTCCGAAAAACAAAACACATCCTCAAAGCTATTGTAAAGTGGGGCAGGGGCTACCCTTATTACGTCAGGTTCGCGCCAATCGCTTATTACGCCAGCTTCGGTAAGTTTTGTATGTAAAGTTTTATCGGCATTTTTTACTTGAATTGAAAGTTGGCAGCCGCGTTCTTCAGGATTTCGGGGTGTAATTACA
>JAGQYY010000007.1:37868-50280 GCA_020435825.1 Aequorivita sp. | reverse complement strand
TTGCCAACCTTCTGCTCCTGGCAACGCATCAAATTCGTGGCGCATATTAAAACGCGTTTTTTTATTGTGGCCCCACCAGCCTGCAAAACGGTTTAGCTTTTCATTGTTTGCATGGCGTTCGTGCACAAAGCATCCGCCCAAACTTCCAGGGCCGCTGTTCAAATATTTATAGGTGCACCAAACGGCAAAATCTGCTCCCGTTTCGTGAAGATTTGGCTGAATATTTCCAGCGCCATGCGCCAAATCGAACCCAACCATGCAATTAAAACTGTGGCCTAGCTGGGTGATTTTTTTCAAAGGAAAAGATTGGCCCGTATAATAATTGGTGCTGCCAATCATCAATAAAGCGATTTCGTTTCCGTGGTTATCCATTATTTCCTCCAAATCCTCAAACCGACAGAGTTCCTCGCCCTTTCTGGGTTTCCAAAGAATAAGTCCTTCTTTTGGATCGAAACCGTGAAATCTCAACTGACTTTCAACGGCGTATTTATCACTTGGGAAAGCATCGCTTTCTACAACAATTTTATATTTTGTTTTTGTAGGCTGGTAAAATGAAACCATCATTAAGTGAAGATTGGTTGTCAACGTATTCATCACAACAACTTCCGAAGGTTTTGCGCCGACGATTTTTGCCATATTTTCCGTAAGGAATTCGTGGTAAGGAAGCCAAGGGTGTTTTCCTTCCACGTGGCCTTCAACGCCTAAGTTTGCCCAATCGGTAAGCTCTTCTTTTATATATTCTGAAGTGATTTTTGGTTGTAGTCCTAACGAATTTCCGCAGAAGTAAATTAACTCTTCTCCGGAAGCGTTTTTTGGAATGTGGAATTTATTTCTGAAAGCGGCCAGAGCATCTTCTGCATCTTGCTTTTTTGCGTATTCTAAAGAGTTTTGGAACATTTGGTTGTGTTAAAATTTATCGGCTTTACACAAAAATAGGAATTAAAATTCGTTTAATTGGCTGTTTCTTTTTTAACCGAAACATTACTGAAATACAACTTAAAACCGCCAGTGCTGTCCTTGTGCATTTTTGCGATTTCAATTCCGCTGAAATTTTCATAATCTTCCCACGTAGTGCTCATAGAGGGTGTCTCCGTATTTCCTTTTCTATAGTTCCACTCCTTTATTCTGAAATTTTTGTCGTAAAAAAAATCATAAGCATCGCCAGGGGTATAGCCGCCTTCGTTTCCATAAACAATCGTCAATTGATTTAAAGTGTCTTTTGAAATAGGCGCAATAACTTTTTCTTTTTCCGAAAAAGTAATCCCTTCGTCCCAAACCAGTTGAAAAGGAGCCAAGAGCCAGTATTTATCGTTTATGAAGGCAGCATCGGTTTTCATAATCAAGCTGTCCATTTTTGAACGGTTATAATTTACAGTATCTTTTGAAGAAACCATTGTGATATTTCCTGTTTTTGGCTTCCATCGCCATGAGCGATCAAAATGGTTTTCACCGCGATCCACATTGAAAGTAAAAGCTATTTCTGAAACATTTTTCCAGTCTTCATAACCGTTGGCGTTTGCTATTTTATGCCTGATGTCTATACTTTGAAGGGAATCTTTTTCTTCAATTGATTCAACTTCCGAAGTTTTTTGGTTGTTATTACAGCTTAAAAGAACTAAAAATACAGTCAGTACGGTATAAGTGGTTTTCATATTCAGTATGTTTTCCGTAAAAGTAAAGAATACTTTTGGCTTTCATATTTTTTGTATTTTTATTGTTTTGAACCAAGTTAATTCCCCATTGCAATGCTTGTGATAGATAACAAAGAAATGAATAGGTTTGAGGCCGAGATTGATGGTTATAAAGCCATTATTGAATATTCCGTACAGCCTGGTATTTTGTCTCTTAACCATACCGAGGTTCCTAAAGAACTTTCTGGACAAGGCGTAGCGAGTGAGATGACCGAAAAGGTTTTACTGCAAATAGAACTAAGGGGCTTGAAAGTGATTGCAGCTTGCCCTTATACCAAAAAATATATAGGCAAACATCCTGAGTGGAAATCTATTTTGGCTGATGAAACATAATAATAAGCCCTTTCAAAAAAAATGAAAGGGTTTTTAATACTACCCAAAATAAAGCTGTGGATTATAATAAGGAATTTGAAATCAACCGAAAAACTTGGAACACCAAGGTTGCCGTCCATGCTGAAAGTGAATTCTATGATTTGGCAAATTTCACAAAAGGAAAAACGTCACTGCAGAAATATGAAAAAGAGGCTTTAGGCAACATTTCCAATAAAAAATTACTACACCTTCAGTGCCATTTTGGGCAAGATACCCTGAGCTTAGCAAGAATGGGAGCCAAATGTACCGGCATTGATATTTCTGATGAAGGAATCAAGCTGGCAAAACAACTGAATGTAGAATTAAAACTTGATGCAAAGTTCGTTTGCTGCAATGTTTTGGACACTTCAGAATATGTTTCAGAAAAGTTTGATATTGTTTTTACCAGCTATGGAACCATAGGCTGGCTGCCAGATTTAGGGCCTTGGGCACAGATGATCTCTGAAAGATTAAAAACGGGAGGTTTCTTTTATATCGTGGAATTCCACCCTATTGCATGGATGTTCGATTATACCTTTTCGCCACCAGTTATGAAATATGGCTATTATCAAAAAGAAGCAATTTACGAAGAATACGAAGGAACCTATGCCGATAAGAATTCAAAAATGGTAAGCAAGGAATACGGCTGGAACCACAGTTTAGGTGAAGTAATTACCTCACTTGCAGAAGCTGGACTTCATATTGAATACTTGAAGGAACATGACGCTTCGCCTTATGATATTTTCCCAGGATTGATAAAAAATGAGCGAGGGATGTTTGAGCTTGAAAATAAAATGTATCCCTTAATATTTGAATTAAAGGCTATAAAAAAGCCTAACGGATTTTTAAAAACCCACTAGATTTACATTTTGGAGCTTATAATTAATGATTTTGTGTTTTCTTCAACAATTCCGGGAATTTCTCCTTAAATCTATTTAAACGAGGAATGGAAACGTTTTGAATATAAGGGTTTTCCGGGTGATTCTTTTCATAATTTTGATGGTAATTTTCAGCATCCCAAAATTTTTGAAATGGCAACACTTGCGCTGCAACTTTATTTCTGCCCAATTGCTTGTTTAATGCGGCAATCTTTTCATCGATTATTTTCTTTTCAGAATCATTTTGATAAAAAACAATTGAGCGATATGAAGTACCATGATCTGGACCTTGTCCATTAACCTGGGTTACATTTTGTGATCCAAAATATACATCAACTAATTGACTGAAGCTTACAATTTCTGGATCATAAATAACTTCAACTGCCTCGGCGTGATCGCCATGATTTTCATAAGTTGGATTTTGCATTTTCCCGCCACTATAGCCAGAGATTGCTTCCTTAACGCCTTCTACGCTTTCGTAAACTGCTTCAACACACCAAAAACATCCACTTGCAAAATAGGCCTTTTTTAGACCGTTAACAGATTCGGTTTGAACAGGAGTTTGCTCTTTTTGTGCAATAGCTTCAACTTTTTTATTTTTTTCATTTGAAGGTTTACATGCTCCTTGTAGAGAAAAAAAGAAAATACTTACAATTACTACTGTGATTCTTTTCATTTTGATTATTTTTTGTTTAATGGGTCTTTAGGCACAAAAAAACCTTTCAATAAATGTATAAAAAAAGCCTTCACTATTTGCGAAGGCCTTGGTATAATTGGGTTTGTTTGCTTATTTAAGTTTGGCGAACATAGCTTCCATCTTTTCGCGCTCTTCATTCGCTAAGTCTGGATCTACTAAAATACGGCCACTGTGCTCGTCTGTGATAATTTTTTTACGACTAGCAATTTCTACCTGCACTTGAGGCGGAATAATAAAGAAAGAGCCACCAGAAGCTCCACGTTCAACTGCTACAATTGCAAGTCCATTTTTTACATTGTTACGGATTCTTTTGTAAGCCTTGATAAGTCGTGGTTCAATTTGTGTTTCAAAAGTGTTGGATTCTTTTATAAGTGTTTGTTCTTCCTTTTCAGTTTCCTTCAGAATTTCGTTAAGCTCTCCTTGTTTGTGCTTCAGGTGTTCAGAACGTTCTTCAAAACGTCCTTTGGTTTCTTCAATAACCAAACTTTTTTGCTCAATTTGGGCACGATATTCCTTAATATTTTTTTCAGCAAGCTGTATTTCAAGTTCCTGAAATTCAATTTCTTTGCTCAAAGAGTTGTATTCGCGGTTATTGCGAACGTTGTCCTGTTGTGTGGAATATTTTTTGATGAGCGCTTTAGACTCCTCAATGTTGTTCTTTTTTTCCTTGATTAGATCTTCAATTACCTCAAGATCGGCCTTAAGTTTTTCCAAGCGGATGTTCATTCCTGCCACTTCGTCTTCAAGATCTTCAACTTCCAGAGGAAGCTCTCCGCGAACGCTTCTTATTTCATCAATTCTAGAATCAATAAGCTGTAGATCATACAAGGCTCTTAACTTCTCTTCAACAGTAACTTCGGTTTTTGTTGCCATAAATTATAAATAGCTAATAGGATTGGTATTTTTTTGTGATAAAAGGACCCTGCCCGCCGACAGGGAGGGTGCAAAATTAGTAATTTTTTTCTTAAGGAAAGAATGTAAAAGCTCTTTTGTGAATTGTTCGCTTTCATAATGCCCAATATCTGCTATAAGCATCCTGTTTTCAGCCTTAAAGAAGTCATGATATTTGAAGTCCGCAGAAATAAAAGCATCTGCTCCAGCTTTTTTTGCAGCATCAATGGCAAAACTTCCGCTTCCACCAAGAACGGCAACTTTTTTAATTGGTTTTTGCAGCAATGTTGAATGGCGCACACAATCTGTTTTCATCGTTTTTTTAAGAAAATTCAGAAATTCTTTTTCATCTAACACTTTTTCAAATTCGCCAATCATTCCCATGCCCACATGCTGATTTTGGTTTTCAAGTGTGGTTATTTCATAAGCTACTTCTTCATAAGGATGCGTTTCAAAAAGTGCTTTTAGTATGTTGTTTTGATGGTGCTTTGCAAACGTAATTCCAATTTGTGTTTCCTTTTCAAAATGTATTTCGCCTTTTTTTCCTTTTACCGGATTTGAAGCTTCATTTCCTTTAAAACTTCCGCTTCCTTCAATGTTGAAACTGCAATTTTCATAATTGCCAATATTTCCGCCACCCACTGCGAAAAGTGCATTTCGAACTTTTTCAGCATCATTTGAAGGTACAAAAGTGATAAGTTTTTTTATGGTTTCGTTTTGCGGAATTAATATTGACCGATTTTTTAAGCCTAGTTTTTCACAGATCATTGCATTCACGCCGTTCCACGAATTATCGAGTGCTGTATGGTTTGAAAATATGGCGATGTCGTGTTTTATTGCTTTCTGAACTACGCGCTCAACATACGTTTTCCCCGTAATTTTTTTCAACCCTGAAAAAATAATCGGGTGAAAGCTCACGATGAGGTTGCAGTTTTTTTCAATGGCCTCATCAACCACACTTTCCAAGGTGTCCAGCGTTACCAGAATACCAGAAACGTTCGCATTTATATCGCCAACAAGCAATCCTGTGTTGTCAAAATCTTCAGAATAGGAGAGCGGCGAAAGTTCTTCAAGCAGCGCAATGATATCTTTTACCTTCATTTTTTACATTTTTAGTAAAGATAATAGTTTGCAAAATTTTATCGACTTCTATTTTTATTTTAAACCAATCATCTTTTTCAACGGAATTAGTACTTTCGTTAAATGAATTTTCTACGGAAGTTGTTATTTCCTTTTTCACTCTTGTATGGAGGTATTACCGCACTCCGTAATTTTCTTTATAATAAAGGGTTTCTGAAAAGTAAAAGCTATGATTTTCCGGTAATTTGCGTGGGAAACCTTTCCACCGGAGGCACAGGAAAATCGCCAATGATTGAGTTTTTGATTTCTTTTTTAAAAGACAACCATAAAATTGCCGTTTTAAGTCGCGGCTACAAACGAAAAACTTCGGGTTACCGCGAAGTTATAATAACTAGCTCTGTTGAAGAAGTTGGAGATGAACCGCTTCAATTTAAAAAGAAATATCCAGATATAACCGTTGCCGTTTGTGAAGATCGTCAGACAGGAATTAAAAAACTTAAAAGTATGGCAGACGTGGTTTTGCTTGATGATGCTTTTCAGCATCGGAAAGTAAAGGCTTCACTGAATATTTTGCTCACTCCTTTTGATGAACTGTATATGGATGATTGTATGCTTCCCACGGGAAACCTGCGGGAACCTAAGTTTGGTGCAAAGAGGGCTGATGTAATTGTTGTTACTAAATGTCCCGAAAATATTTCCAATTCCACAATGGAAGCCGTAAAACGAAAGCTGAAACCAAAACCCCATCAGGAAATTTATTTTTCTAAAATTGGATATAGTTCTGAAATTAAAAACGGAGCAGAATGGAAACCGCTTTCCTATTTAAAAAATCAGGAATTTTTTTTGGTTACGGGTATTGCGAACCCAAAACCTTTGGTTGAATTTTTAAAGAATAAAGGATTGAATTTTGAAGAAAAGTCATTTCCGGACCATCATAATTTCACTACTGCTGAAATTGAAGTATTAAAAAATCATAGTTTAATCTTGACAACCGAAAAGGATTTTATGCGGTTGCAGCCAATTACAAGCGCAACGGAAGTTTATTATTTACCAATAAAAACGGTAATTTTAAACGAAGCTGAAAGTAGTTTCAAAAGAAGAATAGAGCGGGAAGTTAATTTGAAAAAATAATTACTTGACCAAAAAATCATTGCTTCGCAGTACCCTGTTTATTTTCTCGAAGAAGTCCTCAGCCTTAAATGGTTTTGGAATAAATTCATTGAAGCCTGCCTTATAAAAATCTTCTAGATTCTCTTCGATGGTGATTGCGGTAAGTGCAATAATAGGCACGGTTTTATTAAACTCACGGATTTTTTTGGTTGCCTCAATTCCGCTTATTCCCGGCATGTGAATATCCATTAAGATAATATCAAAATCTTCTTCCTGGGCAAATTTTATGGCGTCCATACCGTTATTCACAACCGTACAGACCATTTTTTTCTTCTCAAGAATTTTTTTGGTGATCATTTGGTTGATTTTGTTGTCTTCAACAATCATCACCGTTTTGTTATCAAAAAGAGTATTCTCAAAAACAACTTCAATGTCATTCAGGTTGGTTTCAAAACCATTGTCCTCTGCAATATCATAATTTATATTGAACCAAAATTTGGAACCTTCACCCAGTTTACTTTCCAAAAATATTTTACTCCCCATAAGTTCCAAAAGGTTTTTAACAATGGAAAGTCCTAATCCGGTTCCACCATATTTCCTGTTGATTTGAAGTGATCCTTGAGAGAAAGATTCAAAAATGGTGTTTTGCTTTTTCTTTGAAATACCGTCTCCAGTATCTTCAACTTCAAAATGTACAACCACTTTTTTTGCATTCTTTTCAGCATTTTTAACACGAACCCAAATATCTCCATTTTCAGTAAATTTAATTGAGTTGCTGATCAGATTGATTAGAATTTGGGATATTTTAAGTGAATCGCCAATCACTTCACTTGGAAGCGTATTGTCATATTCATAGTGAATATTATTGTTTTTTGATTCTGCTGATTTTTTTAAAGCTGTGAGTACACCGTCTATTCTCTTTTTCAAATGAAAAGGAACCTTTTCAATTTCCACCTTGTTGGCTTCCAGTTTGTTAAGGTCAAGAATATTGTTGATGAGCGAAAGCAAATATTCCCCGGAAAATTTGAGGGAATTTAAATGCTCTTTCTGTTCGGGTTTCGGGTCTTCTTCCAAAAGTAAATGCGTCAAACCAGTAACCGTATACATTGGCGTTCTAAGTTCGTGGGTTATGGTTGAAAGAAATAGCGCTTTGGCCTGCGAGGCTTTTTCGGCATTTTCTTTTGCTTCTTGCAGCTCCGTATTTTTGTCCTGCAACAGCTCGTTTGCTTTTGCCCTTAGATTATTGTTTTTATACAGTGAAAGTGTTAATAAAGAAAGTATCAGTATTAAGGCAATGCTCAGCCAGCCCGTAAGTTTTCCCAGAAAAAGTGATTTGTCTTTTTTGGTCAGGTCGTCTTTTTGACTTGCAATGGTTTCTTTTAAATCACCAATTGCGGATTCTGCCTGAATTCCACGTTCAATTGCTTTTAAATGGATTTGTTTCAAGGAATCTTTTTGATGCAGATAAAACTTCAATTCTTCCTCTGCCTGAACACCTCTTTTTTCAGCGATTAAAATTTGGGAATTAATACGGTGATTTTCAACCAAAAGTTTTGAATATCCTTGCGAATAGGAAATTTCTGAAACTAATTTTATAAGTTGTTTTGCTTCAATGATTGGGTTTGGATAGGTTTCAGGATCTATAAGTGAAAGAGCATCTGCGAGATTGCTGTATGCAGTTACCTCTTGATAGAGAAGTCCCTGTTCCTTGAAACCTTTTGCCGCTAATTTAAGATTTTCTATAGCTGCCGTGTAATTTCCAAGCTGAAGTGCCAGCAAACCTTGGCCATAAATAGTATTAACTTTACTCTTTGGGTCGTTAAGTTTTGTGTAAATCGAATCTGCTTTTGTTAAATATGATTTTGATTCTGAATATTTTCTAGTTGAAATAAGGATGACCGCATAAAGATTGTAAACTTTTGCAAGTTTGTAATCGTTATTATACTTTTCTGCACTTTTTATGGCCATTAAAGCTTGTTCCGCGGCTTTTCCAAAATATTCCAGATTGTAATAAAGCTCTGCTATGCCTAGCTCAACATCTGGTTTATAACTTCTATATTTAGGTAACATTGCCAGTTTATTGGCATCGTTCAAGCTTTTTACTGCTTCAATAAAATCTTCCTTTTCTATGGCTTTTGTAGCGTTATATTGAAGTTGTTTTATAGCTACAATGGTATCCTTTATCTGTAGTGAAAAGGATTTTGTTGAAAATAGTGCACACACAAGAAAAGGCACGATAATCCTATATTTCAAAAACAATTGGCGCATCGGTTAGTTTAAAAGGGCAATAAATATAGTTATTTCGCAGAAATTCTTTCAATTAAATCTATAATTCTGGATGAATATCCAATTTCATTATCATACCATCCAATGATTTTCACCATTTTTCCAACCACTGAAGTCATTCCCGCATCAAAAATACAGGAATGTGTATTTCCCACAATATCTATTGAAACGATAGGGTCTTCTGTGTATTGAAGGATTCCGGTTAGTGAATTTTCCGAAGCATTTTTGAAAGCATTGTTTATCTCTTCAATTGAAACTTCTTTTTTTACATTTAGGGTTACGTCGGTCAATGAACCATTCGGAACTGGAACTCGGATTCCGCAACCGCCAATTACTTCAGAAAGTTCAGGAAAAATTTTGGTCAGAGCTTTTGCCGCCCCCGTAGTTGTTGGAACAATGGATTGTCCTGCGGCACGCGCACGACGTAAATCTCTGTGTGGTTGGTCATGCAAGCTTTGGTCTGTGGTATAAGAGTGGACAGTAGTAATATATGCTTGCTCGATACCGCAAAGCTCGTTGATAATTTTTAGCATTGGCGCGGCATTGTTAGTGGTGCATGACGCATTGGAAATAATTAAATCTCTTGAATCGAGGATTGAATCATTCACTCCTAAAACAACAGTTTTAATATCGTCGTCCAATGGTGGAACAGAAAGAATTACTTTTTTAGCGCCATTTTTTAAATGGTTCTCAAGTTGCTTTTTAGTTTTGAATTTACCCGTGCATTCTACAACAATGTCAACATTTCCCCATGAAATATCTTCTATATTTTTTTCCGAAGAAAACTTCACTTTCTTTCCGGCAATAATGATTTCGTTTTCTGAACAAGAAATATCTTCCTTTAAAACACCATGAATGCTGTCATATTTTAAAAGATGGCTCAGTGTTTTTGTATCGGCTAAGTCGTTTACAGCAACAACCGCAATGGATGGATGGTTCAGTAATAACCTGAAAAGATTACGACCAATGCGACCAAAACCATTTATGCCAACAGTTGTTTTTTTTCCCATTTCAGAAATACTATCTAGGTGAGATGTTTTTGCGCTTTATATGAAGAACGAACCAAAGCACCGCTTTCCACGTGGCGAAAGCCCATTTCCAAACCTATGGTTTCGTATTTTTTAAATTGTTCCGGAGGAATAAACTCCTTTACCGGAAGGTGTTTTTTTGAAGGCTGTAAATACTGCCCAATGGTCAATACATCCAACCCAACGTTGCGTAGGTCTTCCATAGTCTGTATCACTTCTTCTTCCATTTCTCCCAAACCGAGCATGATTCCACTTTTTGTGCGCAGCTCACCTGTGTGTTTCAAATAGTTCAAGACTTCAAGGCTGCGTTCATATCTTGCCTGTATTCTTACCTCGCGTGTCAACCGTTTTACCGTTTCCATATTATGGCTCACGATTTCGGGCCTTACGGCAATAATGCGATCTATGTTTCTGGTATTTCCCTGAAAATCAGGAATCAAGGTTTCCAGTGTGGTCTCTGGGTTCATCCTGCGTATTGCCTTTACGGTTTCGGCCCAAATAATGGAACCCATGTCTTTTATATCATCACGGTCAACAGAGGTTATGACCGCATGTTTTATGTTCATCAACTTTATGGAGCGTGCAACTTTTTCGGGCTCGTCCCAAGCAATTGTTTCTGGCCGGCCGGTTTTTACGCCGCAAAAGCCACAGGATCGGGTACAGATATTTCCCAAAATCATAAAGGTTGCAGTGCCCTCGCCCCAACATTCGCCCATATTAGGGCAGCTGCCAGAGGTGCAGATTGTATGTAGTTTATATTTTTCGACTACACCGCGCAGTTCGGTATATTTTTTTCCGGTGGGAAGCTTTACGCGAATCCATTTTGGTTTTGGCGCGGGCTTTTGAATTTCCAAAGTTTCTGTGCTCATAAGGGAAACAAAAGTACGAAATTGAAATGCGAAATTCGAAATACTGCTTGGGAAATGCGATATGAATAATTTGGAAATGGTTGGATTCAGCTTAAGCTTTCTTTGTAATGATTTCCGCCAAAAGTTTTCGCGCGCGAAGGAGCCTCACTTTTATATTATTAAGTGGTTCTTCCAGTGTTTCAGAAATTTCATTATAGCTCATCTCCTGAAAATAACGAAGGTTTATTACATCTTGGTAATGAGGCTTTAGTTGTTTGATGTACCTTAAAAGTTCTGCAAGATTTTGTTCGCGAATCAATTTGTCCTCTGGGGTGGGTGAGTGGTCTGGAATTTTTTGAACCTGCTCGTTAGATGTATCTGCGGTATTTGAATAGATAGAAGCGTTTTTTTTGCGCGTTTTGTCTATCTGGATGTTTTTTGAAATAGCAACAAGCCAAGTGGAAAAAGTGTAGTTTTCGTCAAAAGTTTCAATCTTGTCGAAGGCTTTGGCGAAAGTTTCAATAGTTATATCCTCGGCTTCATGTTCGTTACGAACTCTTTTTAGCTGAAAACCATAAACTTCGTTCCAATAATAATCAAGCAAAAATTTGAAAGCGTCCTGCTTCCCTTTTTTTGCTTTCTCTATTTGGTGCGCTATTTCTTCCGAAGTTATTTCCATCGCGAGTTTTTTTCGCTGCTGTTGGAAATAAAGATACTTAATTGTGCGAAGATTAAAAACAATTCATAAAAAGGAATAAACGGTACCAAATCCTGTTCCCTTAGTTTTTTGGCGGCGCTGCCAATAATTAGATACTGAAAAGCAATCCGCATTGTGATAATGCCTAGTCCAAAAGCCCAGAAATCAGTCAGTAAAATAAAAGGGGCCAATAACCAAAACAATAAGTTAAATCCAAAATAAACCGCCAAGAGAAAACGATGCTTTGGTTTGTAAAGTTTTGCTGTGGAATAATGTCTTTTTTTCTGGATAAGCCATTTTCTCTTTTTTTTCTTCGGAAATGAATACGTAAATGATTCTGGCTCTATAGCGATGGCAACGTTTTTTGAAGTTGCGGCTTCATTCACAAAAAGATCATCATCACCTGAGGGAATTTTAATATGGCTCATAAACCCTTTATTTTCATAGTAAAGATTGCTGGTATAGGCTAAATTACGGCCCACGCCCATATATGGATTCCCTGCTTTTGCGTAAGAAAAATATTGAACCGCCGTCATCAAGGTTTCAAAACGGATTAATTTGTTCAAAAATCCGGGGCGTTTTTCATAAGCCCCATAACCCAAGACCAACTGCTTTTCATCCGAAAATTTATCAGCCATTAATTTTAACCACTCCATTGATGCTGGGTAACAATCTGCATCTGTAAAAACAAGCCTTGTGTTTTTTGCTCTTTTAATACCAAGGGTCAAGGCGTATTTTTTATTGGCCCAAAAGGCTTCGTTGTTTTTTACATTTACAATTTGGATGCGCGAATCATTTTCTGCAAAACTTTCCATTACCTCTAAGGTTTCGTCTATGGAAGCATCGTTTATAAGA
>JAGQYY010000007.1:26865-37769 GCA_020435825.1 Aequorivita sp. | reverse complement strand
GTATTTTTTTCTGAAATTTTTAAAAAAGCAAATTTCGAAAAGAGAAGGTAATAAGCACAGTTAATCAACGCGACCGCGCCGAAAACGTAAAGTAGCACCATAGGGATTTACGATTGTAATTTTGTGAACAAAGACGAAATTATATTGCGTTAATTGGAAGTTGCCTCTATTCTGTGGGTATCCTCTTTACAAGTATCAAATTGATCCGGGGTTTTTCCGCAGAAACTGCATGATTCACCTTCTTTATTTAAAAAAGGGCTTTGGCTGGCGCAGGTTCCGGCAAACTTACCGTCCTTTTTGGCCCACAGTTTAATTGCGATACCGGCAACGGCAAGTAATAACAAAGCTAATGTGATAAGTAAAAGTTTCATCTCAAATATTTAGGTTGCAAAAATACAATCTTTCTTGTTGTTGTGCTCGTATTTTAAGTATTTTTAGCCTTAATTTTAAATAATTTAACGATGCTAAGACCCAGTACTTTTTTAATACTTTCCTTATTTGCCCTTCTCAGTTTTTCCTGTAAAAATGACGCTCAAAATCCAGATAGGATAGAATCTGAAACTATTGCTGTTGATACTGTGCCGCAACTGCCAAAGAAAAGGGCTTCCAAAAAAGATTTGACACCGCAGGACATTGCGGTTATTAAAAGTGTGATGGCTCGTATTATGAATGATGGGTATTTAAAAAGATTTGCAAGTTATCTTGTTACCGCAGAATTGACGGATCTACTTTCAAACCAAGACGGCCCATTCACTGTTTTTGGCCCTACCGATTCCGCTATCGAATCCTTATCTGCCGAAAAGAGAAAGTTTTATTCAAATCCGGAAAACAAGTCGCAATTGATAGAAATGCTGAAATCACATATTGTAGAAGGAAATTTTGACAAGACAACTTTGATGCGGACAATTGATAAAAACGGCAAAGCCAAACTGAAAACCCAATCAGGAATTATTTTAACGGTAACAAAATCTGGTGAAGATCTTATAGTCGCTGATGGAAAAGGTGCAACCGGAAAAGTGATTAAAGGCAGTGTTGAAGGGTCAAACGGTGTAATTTATGTTGTGGATGCTTTGCTGAATGCTGATTAAAAAACGTTCACTTCCGGTTCAATAAATATTCCTGTCATTTCCTTAACTCTTTTTTGGATTTCCATAGCGAGTTGCCAAATTTGCTTTCCGCTCGCATTGCCATAATTCACAAGTACCAAGGCTTGGTTTTTATGTACTCCCGCATCACCAAAACGCTGGCCTTTAAACCCTGCCTTTTCGATGAGCCATCCTGCGGGAATCTTAAATTCCGTAGGCGAAACTTCGTAAAAAGGAGCTTCAGGAAAATTTCTTCGGAACTCTTGAAAGGTTTCAGCGTCCACTACCGGATTTTTGAAGAAACTTCCACTATTCCCCAATACTTTCGGATTGGGAAGTTTGGATTGGCGAATGGCAATCACAGCTTCGGAAATGTCTTTAATTGTAGGCGTTTCAATATTTTTATCGGTTAAAATCTTTTGAATATCGCCATAAGAAACACTGGTTTTGTGATTCTTTTTTGTCAATCGAAATGTAACACTCGTAATTATATATTTTCCTTTCGCTTCATTTTTAAAGATGGAATTCCGGTATTCAAAAGCGCATTCGGCTTTCGTGAATTCTTTTTCTTTTAATGTTTCAATTTCAACGGTATTACAACTTTCAAAAGTATCCTTCAGCTCTACCCCGTAAGCACCAATGTTTTGTATAGGGGCCGTGCCAACATTGCCGGGTATGAGCGAAAGGTTTTCCAGACCGCCAAAATCGTTCGCAATGCAATATTGGACAAATTCGTGCCAGTTTTCACCGGCCATTGCTTTTACAAAAACCTCATTTTCGGTTTCTTTTAGGATTTCAATTCCTTTTAAATTTATGTGAATTACAAAAGCATCCAAATCGCCCGTAAGAAGCATATTGCTTCCACCGCCAAGAATAAAAAGTTCTTCGGAAGGTTTTTCTGAAAGCGCTTGCTTTAATTCTTCAATGCTTTCAACCGAAACAAAATAACGGGCGTTGCAAGCTATTCCAAATGTATTGTGGTCTTTAAGCGATTTGTGCTCTTCAATCCGCATCAATCCTTATATTTTTGAAGTGCAAGTTTTAAGATTTCAACCGCTCTAATAAGGCTCTCTTTCTTCAAAACATATGCTATCCGTACTTGGTTTAAACCAACGTCTGGGCTTGAATAAAAACCTGCAGCGGGTGCTACCATAATGGTTTCGCCATTATCGTCAAATTCCTCCAAAAGCCACTGCGCGAAAGCATCGCTATTTTTAACCGGAAGTTGCACAATGCAATAAAAAGCCCCTTTTGGCTCGCCAACCTGAACGCCGGGAATTGCTTTTAATGCAGCGACCAAAGTGTTTCTTCTGTCCTGATACTCGGTAATTACTTCATCAAAATAACTTTGAGGGGTCTGTAGTGCCGCTTCACTTGCAATCTGCGCAAACGTTGGAGGGCTTAAACGGGCTTGTGCAAATTTTAGGGCAGTGGCTATAACCTGTTTGTTTTTTGAAACCAAACAACCAATGCGCGCGCCACACATACTATATCTTTTTGAAACAGAATCTACGATAATTCCGTTTTCGGACATACTCTCTTCTTCAAGGATGGAGTAGTGTTTGTAGCCGTCATAGGTAAATTCTCGGTACACTTCATCTGCAACCAAAAACAGATCGTGTTTTTTTACGATTTTGGCCAAGGTTTGTATTTCTTCTTTAGAATAAAGATAACCTGTAGGGTTTCCGGGGTTACATATAAGAATTGCCTTTGTTTTTGGCGTAATTAGCTTTTCAAATTCTGAAATAGGAGGCAATGCAAAATTGTCTTCAATTTTCGAAATAACGGGAACAATCTTTACTCCGGAAGCGGTTGCAAAACCGTTGTAGTTTGCGTAAAATGGTTCGGGAATAATTATTTCATCGTCAACATCGGCAATACTTCCCATGGCAAATAGAAGTGCCTCACTACCGCCGGTTGTTACAATAATATCATTAGCCGCAACAGGAATATTGTTTTTATGATAATACTTTGCAATTTTTTCACGGTATTCCTGCGAACCTTCAGAACGAGTATAGGCAAGAATTTCCAAATGGTGGTGCGCCACGGCATCCATAGCAATCTCAGGCGATTTTATATCGGGCTGGCCAATGTTAAGGTGGTAAACTGTTTTGTTTGCTTTATAGGCTTTTTCGGCGTAGGGAACCAATTTGCGGATAGGTGATTCCGGCATGTTTTTTCCCTTGTGTGAAACTGTTGGCATATTGAATTTGTTTAGGGCAAAGTTGCGAAATATATTTTATAAAAATCGCGATGCCCGAAACAACATTCGGTTTTTTTTTATATCTTCAAGTGTTTTCAAAGAAACTATTGAAATTTTGAATAAAGCCTTTGTGTTTCTCTTCTTTTTTTGTTTTTCTGCCTTATTGGGGGCGCAAACAGGTTTTCATCTTCATTCAAATAAAAAGAGGGCTAAAATACCTTTTAAGCTCGTAAACAACCTGCCAATTGTTCAAATAGAGATAAACGGTACAGCACTTTCGTTTATACTTGATACGGGTGTAAAATCTACTATTCTCTTTAGCTTGGAAGAAGCGGACAGTCTCCAGCTTCGTAATACTACTCCGGTTATGTTGCAGGGTCTTGGTACAGAAGGGGCGGTAGAGGCTTTAAGAAGTTTGAACAATAAAGTAAAAGTGGGTAGTGCCGTGGATAATGACCATGACCTTTACATAATTTTTGACAGTACCCTAAACTTTTCACCTCGAATGGGCATTCCGGTCCACGGTATTTTGGGGAATGAATTTTTTCAGAACTTTATTGTGAAGATTAATTATGCGGCGGAAGTTATAACAGTATATGATCCGAATAGTTACAGTCTGAGGCCATGCGAAAAATGTGAAGATTTACCAATAAATTTTGTAGGGGGTAAACCTTATATTTCCTTACAGGTTGAATCTAAAAACGTAAAGCAAGACGTAACGCTTTTGGTAGATTCCGGGTCCAGCGATGTTATGTGGCTCTTTGATATGGCCGATTTCATCAAAGAGTCGCCTCCAAATTATTTTAAGGATTTCTTGGGCTTAGGCTTGAGCGGTAATATTTTTGGAAAACGCACGAAAATTCCAAAGCTATCTGTGGGCAGTATTGATTTAAATGAAGTTAATACATCTTTTCCAGAAGAAGAGGCAATTATCAAAGCTCGCTATTATGAAGAGCGCGATGGCAGTGTTGGGGGAGGATTTTTAAGCAGGTTTACGGTTACATTTGATTATACTAATAAGAAGGTTCGTTTTAAAAAAAATAGAAAGTTTAAAGAACCTTTTAATTATAATATGAGTGGACTTACCTTGGAACACGAAGGCCTTGAACTTGTGAAGGAAGAGCAACATGCAAATGTAAATACCAATAGGATGAACCAGAATGAAAGCCATACTGCTAATAGCATTTCCATTACAACTGAGGTGCATTTTTCCTTGGTTCCAAAATATGTTGTTGCCGATGTCCGTGAAGGTTCTCCTGCTGCGATTGCGGGCATTTTAAAAGGAGATGAGGTTTTAACCGTAAACGGCAAACCTTGCTATCGGTATAAACTTTATGAATTGATCGAAATGTTTTCTTCAGATGAAGGCAAAAAAATTTCGCTGGAAATTAAAAGAGGCGATTATATAAATAAATTCAAGTTCAATCTTAAAAGTATATTCTAAAAAAAAGTCCGGCTGAAATTTTATTTCAGCCGGACTTTTTATGGATTGTAATAATCTTAGCTTTTTTCCAGAACGCTTGCCGAGTCGTTCATAACTTCGCCTTTTATTTTTAAGGCCACCATAGGCTCGCTGGCATTGGAATAAACGGTAACGGTTTTTCTGATAGGGCCAACACGGTTAGTGTCATACTTTACCTCTATTGTACTGCTTGCGCCCGGATCAATAGGGCCACTTGGTTTTTTAGGTACAGTACAACCACAGCTGGACTTTACATCACTAATAATAAGTGGGGCATCGCCAGTGTTAGTGAACTCAAATACGCGAACTCCGTCACTGCCTTTTGCGATAGTGCCATAATCCACGGTGTCTTCCTTGAAACTAATTTTTGCTTGTTGCGCCTGTGCGGCAAAACCGATAAAGGCAACAAGAGCCATAAGAGCTAATTTTTTCATGATTTTATGTTTTTAATGATTGCTAAAGTATATAACTTTTGAACAACAAGCAAAATAACTTATTCACTTTTATTATCCTTTAGATATAATTACTTTTGCAACTCATTACACAAATACCAGACCAAAGTATGGCTTTAGAAGCAAAATATAATGCAAAACAGACTGAACACAAGTGGTATAGCTACTGGATGGACAATAAATATTTCCATTCAGAAGTAGATGACAGAACGCCATACACCATCGTCATTCCGCCGCCAAATGTTACCGGAGTGCTTCACATGGGCCATATGCTCAACAATACCCTACAGGATGTTTTGATACGCCGTGCTCGCTTAAAGGGCTTTAACGCCTGTTGGGTACCGGGAACGGATCACGCTTCTATTGCTACCGAAGCAAAAGTGGTTGCAAAATTAAAAGCCGAAGGAATTGACAAAGCAAATCTTTCCCGTGAAGAATTTTTGGAGCACGCTTGGGAGTGGACCCGCAAACACGGTGGAATAATTTTGGAACAGTTGAAAAAACTTGGAGCCTCCTGCGATTGGGACCGAACCAAGTTCACTATGGATGAGGAAATGTCTGCCTCCGTTATAAAAGTATTTGTGGATTTGTACCGAAAGGGAAGTATTTATCGTGGCTACAGAATGGTTAATTGGGACCCACAGGCCAAGACCACCCTTTCTGATGAAGAGGTTATTTACGAAGAAAAACAGGGCAATCTCTATTACCTAAATTATAAAATTGAAGGCAGCGATGATACGTTAACAATCGCCACCACACGCCCCGAAACTATTCTGGGCGATACCGCAATCTGTATTAACCCCAATGACGATCGCTTTGCACATCTTCGTGGCAAAAAAGCAATAGTTCCCGTTTGCAACCGTATTATTCCCATTATTGAAGACGAATATGTAGATGTAGAATTCGGTACGGGTTGTTTAAAAGTAACGCCTGCACACGATGAAAATGATAAAGCACTCGGTGACAAGCACAATCTTGAAATAATAGATATTCTGAATGATGATGGAACCCTAAACAGTTTCGGTCTTCATTATGAAGGAAAGGATCGTTTTGTGGTTCGCAAGGAAATTGTAAAGGAACTTGAAGAAATGGGCGTGGTTTCAAAAATTGAAACCCATATTCACAAAGTTGGTACCAGCGAACGTACAGGCGCCGTAATCGAGCCTAAACTGAGCGACCAATGGTTCCTAAAAATGAAAGAGCTTGCGCAACCTGCTCTGGATGCCGTGCTGCAAAAAGATATTAACCTCGTTCCCGAAAAGTTCATAAATACCTATCGCCACTGGATGGAAAACGTTCGCGATTGGAACATCTCCCGTCAACTCTGGTGGGGACAGCAAATCCCTGCTTATTTCTATGGAGATGGGAAAGAGGATTTTGTTGTTGCTGAAAATATTGAAGAGGCGCTTCAACTTGCAAAAGAAAAAACCGGCAACCAGCAACTAACAACCAGCAACCTAAAACAAGATCCTGATGCTCTTGACACGTGGTTTTCCTCTTGGCTTTGGCCCATCAGCGTTTTCAACGGAATCTTGGAGCCGGACAACAAAGAAATAAACTACTATTACCCAACAAATGATCTGGTTACCGCACCCGAAATCCTTTTCTTTTGGGTAGCCCGAATGATTATTGCCGGATATGAATATAGAAACGAAAAACCATTCACAAATGTGTACCTAACCGGAATTGTTCGCGATAAGCAGCGCAGAAAGATGAGCAAGTCATTGGGCAATTCCCCAGACCCAATAGATTTGATGGATACCTACGGTGCCGATGGTGTGCGTGTTGGGATGCTTTTGAGCTCGCCAGCTGGGAACGATTTAATGTTCGATGAAGACCTATGCAGGCAGGGAAGTGCCTTTGTAAACAAAATCTGGAACGCCTACCGTTTGATTGACGGCTGGGAAGTTGATTTGGAAAAGGAACAATCACAAAGCGATATCATTGCCTTAAAGTGGTACCGAAGCAAATTCCAGAAAACACTTGCCGAAATTGAAGACCATTACAGTAAATACCGCATAAGCGATGCGTTGATGGCAACCTACAAGTTGGTTTGGGATGATTTCTGTTCGTGGCTTTTGGAAATGGTAAAACCACCTTTCGGCGAAAAGATTTCAGAAAAGACCTATCTGGAAGTAATCTCTATTTTGGAGGATAATTTAAAAATATTGCACCCTTTCGTGCCTTTCATTTCAGAAGAAATTTGGCAACACATCGCCCAACGAGATATTTCGGAGGCATTGATAATTTCTGAATGGCCAAAGCATGAAGATTTTGATGAAAAGGCAATAAAAGATTTCGAGTTTGCTTCCGAAGTAATCTCAGGAATTAGAACCATTCGCAAAGAGAAGAATATTTCCTTTAAAGATACAATCAAGCTTTCGGTTCTTAATAATGACAATGCGTCCAATGAGTTTGATGCTGTAATTGCAAAGCTCGGAAACATTTCAGAATTAAATTATATTTCAGAAAAACTAGAAGGAGCGCTCACTTTCCGCGTAAAGAGCAACGAATACTTCATTCCGATCTCGGGTACTATAAACGTGGGGGAAGAGATAGCAAAGCTTTCCGAAGAGCTGAAATATACTGAAGGTTTCCTAAAAAGCGTACAGGGTAAACTGAAAAACGAACGTTTTGTAAGCGGCGCGCCAGAAAAGGTGGTTGCTCTGGAAAAACAGAAGGAAGCAGATGCACTTGCAAAAATTGAAACCCTAAAGGCGAGCTTGGCGGGACTAAAATAGATTTGTATGCGGGCCTTTGTAAATATATGGCAGCTTTTCCAAAAGGAGCTGCGATTTTACCCAAAAGTAAGCTGTGTTTTGAATGAACAATGCCATTGAGTGCAAAATAAAATTCCACAAGGCACAACAAGCCTAATTATTTTCTGTACAAAAAGTATTGATCAACGGCCTCAATATAAAGTTGTTTGGCTTCATCTTCAGATAGGCCCCGTGTCTGGAAGAGCGCATTGGTCTTAAAAGCAGAAATATGTGGTTTTCCTCCGGTGGGGATATCGGCGTCATTTGTTGCGCGTTTATAATAGGCATACAGCCGCAATAAAACATCTGCCGGAAATGGTTCCGTATGTTCGTTAATGCTCTTCACGGCATTCTTAAAGGCTATATCAAGCTCTTCAGAGGTCATTGTTTCTCTGCAATTATGGAGATTCCGCCTTTTACTTTTTGGTTAAGGGTTACCTTTATTTTTGCGTCAAGTGGAAGAAATATATCCACACGCGACCCGAATTTTATAAACCCACTATCTGAAGCTTGCTTTACTTCTTGGCCTGCTTCGGCGTAATTAACGATGCGTTTTGCCATAGCACCGGCAATTTGCCTGAAAAGGACATCTCCGAAAATCTCGTTATTTACAACTACCGTAGTACGTTCATTTTCTTCTGAAGATTTAGGGTGCCAGGCCACTAAAAATTTCCCAGGGTGATATTTGCTGTAAACCACTTTTCCGCCTATGGGATACCGCGTTATGTGAACGTTTATCGGGCTCATAAAAACAGAAATCTGTATTCTTTTATCGTTGAAGTATTCCTTTTCAAAAACTTCTTCAATAACTACCACTTTTCCATCTACGGAAGAAAGCACATGTTCGGGATGTACCAAAAAATTCCGTTTGGGATTTCTGAAAAACTGTAAAACCAACAACAAAAGAATAATCAGGGCAATAATGATTCCACCTCGAATGGTTGGATTTTCGACAAAAACATTTGCCAAAATGCTTAGGCCGATAACTAGTACCAGCACCATAAATATAATTTTGAAACCTTCTTTATGAAACATTGTCAACTATTAATAAAAATGTATAAACAAACGGACTGGCATAAATTATACTGTCCAGCCTGTCATATAAACCGCCATGGCCCGGCATAATAATCCCGCTATCCTTAACACCTGCCTGCCTTTTGAATTTTGATTGGATTAAATCGCCAATAGTACCAAATACAGATACAATTATGGCCATTGCTATCCAAGCCCACAGAGGGTACTTTTCGGCGTCCAGCGGACTATAATTTTCCAATACCTTAAAGATAGCGATTCCTGCTAAAAGAGCGCCCAGCATACCGCCTATAAAACCTTCGATAGTTTTCTTTGGTGAGATGCGTTCCAAGAGTTTGTTTTTTCCAAATTTTGATCCTATGAGATAGGCAAACGTATCGTTGCTCCAAACCAATATGAAAACGGCAACGATTAATTCCGGCATAAACTTGCCGTCAATATTCATCACGGGAATAAGGGTAATGAATATAAAGCCACTAATAATATAAAATATGACCGTGATGTATTTTTTCTTTTGGAACATTGGTATTTTGCTCGTCCAGAGTACATCCTTCAAAAGATAAAGGTTCACAAAGCCACTCAAAATCAAAAAGAGATACACTGCATTATCGTCAAAAACATCATAGCTTAGAAAGTAAAAACCCGCAGCAAGTAGAAAATAAGCAAGATAACTGGTAAGGTGAATCAGTTTTAGGTATTCACTCAAAGTGATAACTGCAAGTACAAAAAAAAGCCCCATAAACCATTCACGCGATGTAAACATTGCAAAGATGATGATCGAAATGTATAATACGCCCGAAATGGTACGCACGAGAATTTCCTTCATATTATAAGTCTTCCAGCAGCAACAAATATAGGTTTTTTGTGCTACTTCCATAACTCATAAAATCCTTTTCTTTTTCGGTTTCAAAGTCTTGAATGGTAGTAATGTTACTGGGAATGTAACCAGAACTTTGGTTTTTTATAATTCGCAAACCCTCACTGATGGAGTCAACAATTTGGCTAGTGGTTGCAAAAATGATAAAATTTGAAGGCAGTTCCTTTAGCTTCTTTTCCTTTATTTGATTTGATGAAAGTAAAATGGAACCATTGTTTGCAACCAAGGATTCACAGGTGGAAAGAAAAAATTTTGAATCTGTGTTTTTTGTAAAGTTGAGGTTAAAACCATCAAATTTTTCCGAAAGCATTTGGTTCACACAAAATACGTCCTGCTCATACCAATCGTTTTCAATCATTATATTATCAAACGCCTCGGTTATCTCTTCCCAGTTTTCACAATAAATAAATTTGCCGCCATTGTTTTTGAAATTATAGGTAAATTTTTCATCAATGGGAAGCTTCTGCTCTGGGTAATAACTGCTGTGCTCGGCTTTTGGGGCTCTTTTTGCCTTTTCTTCCGATTTTTTGCAATTAGGATTTAAAAGTCTTTTGAATAGACTCATTAATAATGAATTGAGGAGTTCATATATACGTTAATCTTCAAATATATAAAATCTATATTGAAGTATTGTAGCTAGCAAAATAAAGTTTAAAGACTATACCGAAAAATGGCAAGATTAGCTTGTTGCCACTGTTGGAGCTTCTTCTGGCTTATTGAACGGACGGTCGCCAAATATTTTTTGAAGGTTGTCCTTAAAAATTACTTCTTTCTCAAGAAGCACATTTGCTAGTTCTGTCAACTTATCTTTGTTTTCCTCTAAAAGTTTTACAGCACGCTCATATTGGCTTTCAATAAGGGCTGAAATTTCCTTATCGATCAATTCAGCAGTTTTCTCACTGTATGGTTTTGAAAAATTATATTCAGACTGTCCGCTGCTATCGTAATATGTGAGGTTTCCAATCTTATCGTTCAAACCGTATATGGTTACCATTGCACGAGCCTGTTTGGTCACTTTTTCAAGATCACTCAAT